>NZ_JACJDS010000009.1:32131-145656 GCF_014163635.1 Pseudoalteromonas sp. SR44-8 | reverse complement strand
GCTCCATAAAGCTCGCTAACTTTACTCTCGTCCCTCGCTAACTCTTCATTTCTTCAATATCTTATCTTTAAAGTCGAGTACTTTACCAATACCTGAGCCTAGCTTCATTAAGCTTTGTAGCTGTTCAGGGCTTAAGCGCTGTAGTTCTGAAGACCATTTGGTGACGGTTTCGAGTAGGTCATGAATTTCATGCATTTGTTGCTGGGCAAACTTTTCATCGTCGTTGGTTGCAGGCTCTAACAAATTATCTCTGAGTAAACTGAGAGTAGGGTCAATCTCACGCTTTTTACGCTCTTCAAATACGCGGTTTGCCATATCCCAAATACTGCCAGCGGGTGCGTAGTATTCTTTTCTGTCACCTGGAATATGCTGCACTTTAATTAAGCGCCAAGATTGTAATTCTTTGATACCCATACTGACATTACCGCGAGATATACTCAGGGCGTCGGCGATTTCGTTCGCTGTCATTGGCTCTTTGGTTATGATCAATAAACCACACATTTGGCCGATTGTGCGATTAAAACCCCAACGACTGCCCATTTCGCCACAGTGCATTACAAAGGCAAAGTTCTTATCTGATAACGTCATTGCTTCTCAAGTTTCAATAAATAATGAAATTAATGCTAGCACGCTGAATATGTTTAGCAAGATTTACTGAGCAATACGCTGAATTTTCCTTGGCTGAATCAAGCCTATGGGATGACAGTCGTTCTGAACAAGTTATATCACTAAAGTTTGATTTAGATTAATTTTTACTCATCTAGAGTCGCGTAAGGTGTACACTAATTTACGACAACTAATTTCTTAACAACTATTTAATAACAACTTCGCAACAACAAGGAACGAGCAATGAAAGCAGCCGTTAATAGTACTTACAAAGGCAAATTAGAAATTTCAGACTTACCCATTCCAACCGTTGGAGTCAATGATGTGTTAGTTAAAATAGCCGCATGTGGTGTGTGTCATACTGATTTACATGCCTGTCATGGTGATTGGCCAGTAAAGCCTAAAATGCCGTTAGTTCCAGGGCATGAAGGTGTTGGAGTGATCGAACAGCTGGGTAGCAATATTACTCATTTAGAAATTGGTGATCGTGTTGGCATTCCTTGGCTATACAGTGCATGTGGTCATTGTGAATTTTGTTTAGAAGGTAAAGAGACCTTATGTCTTTCACAGCATAATACGGGTTACTCAGTTGATGGTAGTTACGCAGAATATTGCTTAGCCGATGGGAACTATGTTGTAAAGATCCCTGAAGGCTTAGGTTTTTCAGAAGCTGCGCCATTATTTTGTGCCGGTGTTACAACCTATAAAGCGCTAAAAGTGTCAGGTGCTAAGCCAGGACAATGGGTCGCTATTGTTGGTGTAGGTGGGCTTGGGCATCTTGCGGTACAATATGCAAAGGCAATGGGCTTTAATGTAATTGCAGTGGATACTGGTGTTGATAAACTGGCTTTAGCAAAAGAGTTAGGTGCAGATATCACACTGGACTTTAAAGAATGTGTGCCTAGTGAGGCTATATTTGAGCAGGTAGGGGGCGCACATGCTGTGGTATGTACCGCTGTATCCAAGCCGGGGTTTGAGCAAGCTTATAAGAGTGTTCGCCGTGGTGGAAAATGCGTGTTAGTTGGTCTGCCTCCAGAGGATATGCCGTTGCCTATTTTTGATACTGTACTCAATGGCGTTTCTGTTGTTGGCTCAATTGTTGGCACACGTAGAGATTTACAAGAATGTTTAGAGTTTGCTGCACAGGGCAAAGTTAAAGCAATTATTGAAGAAAAACGTCTTGAAGATATCAATGACATATTTGACGATATGCTCAAAGGTGAAATTAATGGCCGTATAGTAGTCACTATGTAAAGGTAAAAAAGCGCACAAGCATTTTGTGCGCTTTTACAGCTTATAACTTAAAGCTTATAGCTCAAAGTTAGCTTCGCATTGCGTTCTTCGCCTGGCATACCACCTAAAAACATTGCTTTTGAGTAATAAACTTTATTAAACAAATTATTTAAATTTAGCTGTAAGCCCCATTTATCAGTGTTATAACTTAACGCAGCATCATAAATAGTATAGCTTGGTACATAACCATCAGGAATGCCGAATGATGACGAATTAGTACTGCGATCATCAACATACTTTACGCCCGCACTTAATTTTAGTGGCTGGGCTAGTTCAAACCACTGAGCACTGTATGTTAACCATGTGCTTGCTGTTACATAAGGCACACCTTTTTGACGCGCAGCAAATGTGCTCACATTAGGGTTTTTCTGTTCACGCGCATCTTGATAAACACCATTGATATTGACCTTCCATTGATCATTTAAATAGGCATTTAGATCAAGCTCGACACCACGGGTTTTTTCTTCACCATTAAAGTAATTTTTTGGGACCGATGGATCTGGCTTTGTATCATCATAGGCAGGGTTTGCATATTCTAAGTTAGTACGTGCAGTGTCAAATACCACGAATGAGGCGAGTACCTGATCATCAAAGGCTTTTACTCTTATACCTAAATCAGTACTAAGAGACTGTGCATCATCACGGTCAGCTTCATTGCCTGAAACAGAGCCTAAAACGCTATACGCAGTGCGACCCTTCGAATGGTTTATAAATATAGACAGGTCATCAGTCGGTTTGTATGTCGCGCCTAAATTATAGGTTAAACCATTATCCGAGGTACTTGCTTCTGGCGTCGCAGCAGCGGCACTGGCCCGGTAACGTGCATCAACACCTAAATGTTCATATTTTTGAGTAATTTCGTTGTATGCAACACCAATACGGGTTGTGAAGCTGTCATTGATATAAGCAACATGTTGCAGTCCTAAGCCCCATGCTTGCACTTTTTTACTATAGTTACTGGTTTTAAGCGGATCATAGTCGCTAAATTGCCCGTCTGACCAAACCGGTGTACGAATATCTAGAATATAGGGTAAAGAGCCTTGATAGGTTATATCGCCATTTTTATCTTTGAGAATATAGTCTTTATCCCAAATAGAATACTGCGTGAAGCGTATATCGCGGTCTTCATAATTAGCATTGACCAAAAATTCGTTTTCTATATCACCTAAACTAAAGTCATAGCGTAAATCTGCAAAGTATTGCCATGACTTTTCATCGGCCTCTACTTGGCGATATTCTTGACGGCGTGCAGCAAATGGATAAAGTACATCATCAACTACCAATGGCGCACGAGGATCAGCATTGATCACGCCATTTCTTTGCCAATAGACATAATTATAGGCGCCTGTTTGACGTGCAAAACTTGACTCATAATTACGGTATTGTAACTGTTGATTTAAAAATAAATTGTCAGTTATGTAGTAATTATGAGTGAGTTTAAAACGCAGTTCTTCACCTTTATTATCTTTTGCCATGGGTGAGATAATACCGCGATGACCAAATTTATACGGTGTTAAACCATCAGACGCTGCAAGTGAATTCGCTAATTGTTGGCGCTGTGCATCAGATAATTGCAGCCCAGCAGTGGTTGGATCATTGACTAAATCATCCGCAGTTACTTGGCCGGCGGTTTTGCCATTTACCGACTGCGCATTATAAATACGTATAGGGTGGCCAATTGAATCAACTGCAATGGCATCTTTAATATAAGCGGCTGAGATCATAATATTTTGGCGGTCATTGAACACATATTTTAATGCGCCGTAGATTTCATCGCGGTCATCTTTTAAATCACGGTAGCCATCACTGCGTGCTGTTTTTGCATTAACTCTGTATGCTAGATTTTCGGTAATTGCGTTGGTGCTATCAATTGATAATGAATAGGTATTCCATTGACCAATTTCCGCTTGTATGTTGTGCTGCTCTGTAAACTGTGGCTTTTTTTCAATCAAGTTAATAACACCACCTGCGCTGCCCATGCCATATAAACCAGTGGCGGGACCTTTTAATACTTCTACGGCCTCCACATTGGTTAGTGATCGAGTTGGATTGAATGTGTTTCCTAGGCCCGCACCGCCATACATACCATCATAAGTATAATTTGCACCAAGGCCACGGATCACTAAATTGTCGCCAATTCCGTAGTTATTACCTGCTTGGGTTACACCACTGATATTACGCGCTAAGTCTTGTAAGTTATCAACGCCTTGCGAGTTTATAAGTTCCTGATCGACGATAACGATAGGCGCAGGTGTTTCCATTAACGACATATCAGATTTTGTTGCTAAACCCGAGTTTAATACAACATGATTTTGTTTTTGATAAACTGTGATGTGCTCAAGATCGGATTGTTCGGCCGCAGTTGCATTATATGCTGTTAAACAGGCTAGGGTAATTAGAGAGAATTTATGCGTTGTCATAGTCATTACCATTAAAAAATTTTCGTAATGATAATGTGTGGCATTTGTATTTCAAGTTTTAATTACATAAAAAAGGCAATTATTTAAACCTACCCCAAGCTGCTTACCTTTTGCTTTCAAAATATTAATATATTAACAACGTATTTAGTTAGCTGTTAGTTTAACCCTTGCTTAATGATGGAGTTAGCTTAACGCTAACTCCACACATTTATTTATAAGCAACACCTGCTTTCATCACAAATGCTACATTTTCTAGCAAGGTTATGTCTTGCAGTGGATTGCCTTTGACTGCGATGATATCTGCGGCAAAGCCCGTTTTGAGTTGCCCTAACTGAGTGTCAACTTTCAACAATTTAGCACTGTTGATTGTTGCAGCTTGTATTGCTTGCAGAGGGGTCATACCAAACTCAACCATTCGCGAGAATTGTTTTGCATTATCACCATGTGGGTAAATTGCGGCATCGGTACCAAATACCATGTTGACACCCGCTTTTACGGCACGGCTAAAGCTGTCGCGTTGCTTTTTAGATACTTGACGTTCTTTTGCTAAGTTTTCTTCTGCTACACCATTTTGCTCACCAAACGTGAGGGTATATTCAGTGTTATAAATATCCATTGAAAACCAAGTGCCGTGTTTTTTAGCCAGTTTAATTGCTTCATCGTCAACAAAACTGACATGTTCAACACTGTCTACACCGGCTTTAATGGCTGAGGTAATACCACTGGTACCATGTGCATGTGCAGCAACCGTTAAACCGCGCATATGTGCTTCATCAACAATGGCAGTCATTTCTTCTAATGAATACTGTTGAATACCTACTTTTGTGCCCTTGGAAAATACTCCGCCAGTGGCGCAAAACTTAATAACATTGGCACCGTACTTGATGTTTTCGCGTACTTTTGCACGAACAGCCCATGGGCCATCAGCCACACCTTCGGCAGTGTATTTCATTTCAGGAGGTAGACGGTTGTTGTCACAGTGACCACCCGTTACACCCAAAGAGGGACCAGCAGCCCAGATGCGTGGGCCAATAATATCGCCTGCATTAATGCCGTCACGTACTGCAATGACACTGTAACCTTCGGCGCCCACGTTACGTAAGGTTGTAAAACCCGCTTTTAAGGTTTTTTCTGCAAAATAGGCCGCTTTAATCGCTTTACGTGGCACTGACTGACCGATACGTTCACTACGAGGGACTGTTGGATCGCTGGTTAAGTGTACGTGCATATCCATCAGGCCAGGCAGAATGGTTAACTCGGGCAACTTAATATGGTCATCACTTTGTTGTAGGGTTGGCATGGTGCCACTACTGATTTTAGTAATAATACCGTCATCGATTTGAATAAGCGGCGCATTAATAAGCTTGCCATTATTTACGTCTAGCATTGCTTTAGCACTAACGTATGTTGTTGCTTGCGCGCTAAAAGCGCTGACACACAGTAAGCCCAAAGGGACAGGAAGTGATAATTTATTCATTTATTTTCTAATTTTTGATTATTTAATATAGCAATGTAGCAAGCAGTTTTTAGGCTGTAAACAAAACGCGATAAGTATCGTATTTTCTTTATTTAGCGATTTGAAAGCTGCATACTTGCGCTAACTACTTATACTCAGGGATCATTATGAAAAAATTTAAGTTAACCTTGCTTGTCGCTGGTGTACTCAGCGCTTTGTCTGCGTGTTCAAATACGGCTAATAATAATTTAAATAAGCCACAAGCAGCATTAACAAGTGAAACTGCCAGCGCAACAACACAACAATTAAATAGCTTGGTTGAGCAGTACTTTGTGGATTCGTTGCAATTTAGCCCTCTTGGCGCCACTTATATTGGTTATAATCAATACAATAACCAATTTACAGCACCGAGTACTGCGCAAAACCGAGCTCAGCAGCTTGCTTTTTATAAAGATTATCAGCAACGTTTAGCGGCGATTGACCAGCAGCAGTTAACCGGTCAAGCCTTGTTAAGTTATGAAATACTGGCACGGGATTTAGCATTAACAATCGAAGGTTTTCAATTCCCGAGTTACTTATTACCAATTAACCAAATGTCTGGCGCTCACAATACGTTTGCAGGCTTTGGATCGGCGCAAAGTGCGCAGCCATTTGCAAATTACCAAGATTATGAAAATTTCGTCGCGCGTGCTGAAGGTTTTGTAACTTGGTTAAGCAGTGTGCAAGATGCTATGCAGCAAGGGGTAAATGAAGGCATTGTTTTACCAAAGCCATTAGCTGAAAAGTTATTACCGCAATTTCAAGCTCATATAGTTACCAGTGCAGAACAATCTTTATTTTATAGTCCGATAAAGCAGCTTCCAGAGCAATTCACAGCAGCGCAAAAGCAACAACTCACTGACCAATATAGTGCACTTATTATGGATAAGTTGGTCCCAGCTTATACAAAAATGAGCGAGTTTTTAGCAACCACTTATATACCAAATAGCCGTGCAACAGTAGGTTATAGCGATTTACCAAATGGTAAAGCATGGTATGAATACCAAATAAAGAAAAACACCACCTTGAGTTTATCTGCAGATGAAATTCATGAAATTGGTTTAAAAGAAGTATCGCGTATCCTTAATGAAATGAAAAAAGTAAAGGAAACCGTTGGTTTTAAAGGCAGTTTAAGTGAGTTTTTTACTCATTTACGAGATTCTGATGAGTTTTATTTTGATACACCTGAGCAATTAATTGCGGCCTATGAAGCCGTAAAGTTAAAAATTGATGCGCGTGTACCTAAATTATTTAACATTGTCCCCAAAGCTGATTACGTTGTAAAAGCGGTTGAAGATTTTCGTGCTGAGTCTGCGGCAGGAGCATCTTATCAATCACCAGCACCGGATGGCTCTCGTCCGGGAATTTTTTATATTAATACCTTTAATTTAAAAGCGCAGCCTAAGTTTCTACTCGAAACATTGTCAATCCATGAAGCAGCCCCAGGACACCATTTTCAAATCGCCTTACAGCAAGAAGTTCAGTCATTACCTGAGTTTCGAAAATTTGGTGGTTACACAGTGTTCGCCGAAGGTTGGGCATTATATGCTGAAAGTCTAGGTAAAGAATTGGGTTTATTTACCGACCCATATATGTGGTATGGCCGTTTATCTGATGAGCAATTACGCGCTATGCGATTAGTGCTCGATACAGGTTTTCATGCTAAAGGCTGGACTCGTCAACAAGGTATTGATTACATGCTGGCTAATTCCTCAATGGCTTTAAGTGATGTAACCGCAGAAGTTGAGCGCTATATAGCTTGGCCAGGACAAGCATTGTCGTATAAATTAGGGCAATTTAAAATTCAAGAACTGCGAGATTATTGTAAACAAGCATTAGGTGATAAATTTGATATTAAAGAGTTTCATACGCAAATTTTAATTGATGGTGCTTTGCCGATGCCAATACTAGAAGCGAAAATTAAACGTTGGGTTGATACGCAGCGCTAACTTTTAAACTTGAAATAGCGCAAAGCTGAATGTAGCTTTGCGCGCGGTGCTCAATTAAGCTAAAATGCGCGCTATTAGGGGCACCGAGTTATACCATGTTTGAAAACCAATTTTGGCTTGAGAAATCACTTGAGCAAATGTCACAAAATGAGTGGGAAGCCATTTGCGATGGCTGTGGAAAATGCTGTTTAAATACCTTTATAGACAGCGAAGATGAAGATGAGTTTACCGCCACAGATCAACTTCGCGATGGTGAAGAACTCATTTTTACTAATATTGTTTGTCAATACTTAGATAATAATACGTGTGGTTGTAGTGAGTATGAAAATCGACAAACATTAGTCCCGTCATGTGTAAAATTAACTAAAGAAAACCTCGACAGCATTTTCTTCATGCCGCAAAGTTGTAGTTACCGCCGTTTACACGAAGGCCGTGGTTTAGCGTCTTGGCATCCACTAAATAACGGTGGCAGCAAAGAACTAATGCATACATTGGGTATTTCTGTAAAAGACAAAACAGTAAAAGATTGTGATGTAGCTCTAGATGACTTTGATCTGTATGAAGCTGATTGGCCAACGAGGGATTGCGATTAATGACTGCGAAGATTGGTTTGATCAATCCTAAAAGCCCCTCTAACGTTGGCGCAGTGTTAAGAGCTGCGGGTTGCTATGGGGCTGAACAAGTATTTTTTACAGGCACGCGTTATTTAAATGCTAAAAAGTTTCATACCGACACAAAAAATGTTGTTGAACGCATCCCACTGACTTGCGTTGACGATTTAGCAACAGCAAAGCCCGCAGGTGCGACTGTTGTGGTGATTGAACTAATAGAAGGTGCAACACCTTTGCCTGAGTTTGTTCATCCTGAAAACGCATTTTATATTTTTGGCCCTGAAGATGGCTCTATTAGCAAAGATGTACTGAACTGGTGCGATGAAGTGGTGTATATCCCCACAATCGGTTGTATGAATTTAGCAGCTACCTGTAATGTGGTTCTTTACGATCGACAAGCGAAACTCGGTGGAGTAGAAAGTTCTGATCAAACGATTATTCAAAGCCGCGACACCAATAATAAAATGATATGGCAGAAATAGTAGAAACTGAATTGAACAATTGAAAAAGGGGCAATTAATGCCCCTTTTTTCGTTTAATTCCAAAAAAGTTATTACTTTTTAGTAATTTTGATCTCTGAATTAATAACAATCCCTTCATCTTTTATATCTGTTGCAAAATACACAGACATTGTTTGATTTTTTAATTGTTCAAGTTCTTCCGGGATCACTTGTCCTGTCATTTTAAATACTTCGATGACAGGAGTCATTAATGAGCTGAGGTCAACTGCGGAAGTTAAAAATCCATTTTTTTCAAGCTCTTGTTCTGATAATGTATTTGCAATAGCCGCTGATTTTTCACCAGTGAATAAAACAATATGCTTTCCTTTTTTAGCTAATCTAATATCAAGGCCAGCAGGTAAAGGATAAGGAATTGCAGCATTGACAATAATTGCATCGCCGTTTTCTGGTATTTCAAGCTCCGCTAATGCAGGTAAAAATCCTTTAGCAGTAAAAAGTAAATTATCAGGATCTGTCGCAGAAAGTGTGATTAGCGCGTCTAAAGCTTTTAGTTGTGGCAGTTGATTTGCATCGGCTTCTAAAGCAAGATCTTGAATACTTACACTGACACCTTGAATACCATTAGCCATAGCGGTCATCATTGATAGTGCAGCTAAATTTGAGTCTTGAGTTTGTTGCTGTAAAGCAACAAGAGGTGCACACTCAAATTCAGCTTTTTTAAATGTACTTGAGAGTATATTTAAAAGCGGTGGAATTTTTGAAATATCCGCACCATAAGCAAAGCTTAGCATTTGCCCGTCAAGTTTAGTTGTATGCTCAGGAACAAAACCTCGCACAGATTTTAATGTTTTAATAATATCTGTAGCAGTGCTTTGGAAAATAGCATCAGCTTTAAAATGAGCATCAGAGTTTGTTACTTGTATGTACGTGCTACCGGTTACTGATGCAGGCCAATAACTAACAAGATTGGTAATGTCATTTTGGCACTGTGGTGTTCTAGCTACCTCTAAAGCATTTGGATCACCCAATTCTTTTAATAGTTCATCAAGCATTTCACCTAGGCGTGATGGTGTTCTAGCGGTAATAGCATTAGCAATCTCAACATGGTCTATATACGCAATAGAGTGGCCATCAAATGAATAATTAGCAATATAGTTTTCAAGTTTAGCGGTTTGCGTTAATGATTTTGTTGGTTTATCAATTGCTAAAGCAAGACGTAAATCTTTAATTGTATTAAGTTTTGTATCAAACGTGATGGTAGCCCAGTTATCTTTAACAGACACAATTAAGTTTAATGTAATGTCATTTTCAAGTACTAAAGGGTACGTGTTGTAGTCAACACCTTCGATGGTTTGTGTTGTGAAGTTAATTCCCGCTTTATCAGCTGAGCTATTAATTGTATTAAATAAAGCCGTTTCATCTTCAAGTTGATAGCGTAATACTGGCATTAGACCAATCGTATAGGCTAGAGCTTTATAATCATCGGCGAATCCCCAGGCTGCTTTTAGTGTTTCATAAGATGCCAATGATGTTTGATATTGATCTAATAGAGACGCTAAAAACTGTGCATTGTTATCGTTACTTGCCGCTAAATTTTCGATCAATGGCGTAAAATCGTCTGCACCTTTCATTTGATCTGGAATCAAATTGAAATATTTACTATAGGGAAATGGTTTTAGCTGACCATAAAATAAAGCAGTATCAGCAGGGACGTAATCAAGTTGAGCAAGTTCTAATGAGGCTGTTGAACTGTCAGTTTGTGTATAGATTATTGCACCGGCCGCTACAGCAACTGCGCAACCAGCAAGTAGTTTGGTGTTCATTTGGAAATTCCTTTTTGTATCAGTACCAAGCGGTACGTTCTGTAGTATTTATGTTTTGTAAAACGATATCATAAAAGTGCGTAGTCTAGCGAGGAAAAGCACTATTAGTGTTGGTTGTAATGAGGGCACGGTATTATATAAAATTATTAATTTTTACTGCGATAAATCGGCAATAGTTGGTTAAGATGCAGATGCACTAGCAATGGCAGCGAAATAGCAACACTTCGCATAAATATATGTTGGCATCGCCTTTATGGAAGTGCTAAAAGCCTTCCTGATCTTGTTTATCAACACAATTTAGGTGATAAAAATTTAAACTGGTTTTGATATGTTCTTGAAAAAAAATCACTGCTTTGGAAATTAGCCAGCATCTATGTCCATTTCTAGTTAATTAAATTCGTTAAATAGCGATACCATTGAATAAAAAGTATGGAACGGTCCAAATATTAGTTTGTGATCTTTTTATTGGAGTGTGTAGAATCAAACACAACTTGTTAATGGAGTGAAAATCACGTGAGTGAAATAAATACAAATAAAACGTTTGTCACTGAGCAGTCGCAGCAAAATAATAATTACCTGTTACCTTTGACTGCAATGACAACTCTATTTTTTTTATGGGGTTTTATCACAGTACTAAATGATGTACTGATCCCGCGTTTAAAAGGGGTGTTTGATCTTAGTTATACTGAAGCGATGTTAGTGCAGTTCTGCTTCTTTGGCGCTTACTTTATTGTTTCTTTACCTGCGGGAATATTGGTTAAGAAATTTGGTTATAAAAATGGTGTGCTTAGCGGTCTTATCGTGGCTTCTATCGGCTGTATGTTATTTTACCCTGCTGTAGTCGTACATGAGTATTGGCTATTTTTAACCGCATTATTTGTTCTAGCTGGTGGTATTACCGTATTGCAAGTATCAGCTAACCCTTACGTTGTGGCGCTTGGGCCTGAAAAAACAGCTTCGTCTCGGTTAAATTTAGCGCAAGCGCTTAATTCATTGGGAACTACTATTGGGCCCTATGTTGGTGGTATATTGTTCTTTGGTGCCGCAGGCACATTGACGGCATCTGCGGCGACTGCTGAATCGGTAAAAGTCCCTTATTTAATGCTTGCTGCAGCACTGCTTACTATTGCGGTCGTATTTGCATTTTTAAAACTGCCTGAAATCAAATCACATAAAGAAGAACTTGATTGCAAAGCAAAAGATCATTCTTTAACGCAAGCCCCGCATTTAGTTATGGGGGTGTTAGGTATCTTTTGTTATGTTGGTGGAGAAGTGGCAATAGGCAGCTTTTTAGTTAACTTTTTTGGTGAAGCTCACATTGCAGGACTTGAAGAGCATGCCGCCGCGTCATTAATTGCCTATTATTGGGGCGGGGCGATGGTAGGACGCTTTATTGGCTCTGCTGCATTACAAAAAATTGCACCATCAAAAGCAATTGCTTTTAATGCATTTGCGGTAATTGCGTTACTTCTAATTACAATCTTCACCGAAGGTGACGTTGCTTTGTATGCTGTACTGTCGATTGGTTTATTTAATTCAATTTTGTTTCCAACAATTTTCTCAGTCGCCATTCAAGGGCTAGGTTCATTAACTAGTAAAGGATCAGGTTGGCTTTGTTTAGCGATTGTTGGTGGTGCATTAATACCCTTAATTCAAGGTATTGTTGCTGATGCAATGAATATTCAAGTTAGTTTTATCATCCCAGCACTTTGCTATTGTTTTATCGCTTGGTACGGATTAAATGTTGTAAAACTTGCGAGCAAGTGGCAACAAAAAATAAACTAAGCTAATCGTAAACCTCTTCAGATAAATGCATTTGCAGCACTGTTAATGCATTTATCTACTTATTATTCTCAATTAATTAGCCGCACTCTAAAGTGAAAACCTCTCAGTTATGTTCATTACAAAATAACGACTTATATGCACTGAATACGTATTCAATCGCTATTGCTTATAATATTAATTGGAAGCTTCCAATTTTGAGTTTGTTATTTTTCTGTGTAATTACGAAATTGGCTAACTTTAACTGACAATGAATTACGTTATTAATTTGTTGTATTAATAAGTGCTACACTTAATTTTTTACCATGCTTTATTATTGTTTTTGACTGGGATATAGCAAGTTTTGCCGATAAGATAAGACAAATAGCGTTATTTTTGTTAAAAAGTAGTTAGCTAACAACGATAAAAGATAAATAGGTGTGTCATGCAAAGCTCGCTAAAATTTACCACCAAGGTAACTATCGCAGCGTCTGTAGTATTAGTGTTGGTGCTGGGGTTATTTACCATCAATAACTTTATTTCAATGCGCTCACAAACGCAGCAGCAACTGTCTCTAATATTACAAGAAAGCTCTCAATCGGTTTCACAAAATATTGCTAATTGGCTCAATAATAAATTAGCTATTGTTCAGTCTGTTGCGAAAACGCATCAGCAAAATGACACTAAGGAATTAACTCTTAGTCAACTCAATAGCGCAGAAATGGCAGGTAAGTTTAAAAACACCTATATAGGCAAACCTGATGGTACTTTTGTACTCAATGATCAAACTGTTGTATTACCTGCTAATTATGATGCCACAATCCGTCCTTGGTATAAGCTGGTAGAAAATAAAACCACCACAGCGTTTACGACTCCTTATATCGACGTAACCACCAATGAGCTAACTATTTCAGCGGTTGCGCCCATTTTAAATAATGGCCGTTTTAGTGGTGTCGCAGGTGCCGATATTGATATGCAAACCATTACTCAAATAGTCAACGAAATTGATTTTTTAGGTTTTGGTTATGGTTTTCTATTAGACAGTGACGGTCGCATTCTGAGCCATCCAGATATCAAACTAAACGATCAGAGTATGGCGAAGCTGTTTGGTAAAAAGCTTGCTTTAAAAGCTGAATTTGTCGAGCAGGAAATTGCTGGTATTGATCATCTTGTATCATTTACACATATCAAAGGTATTGAAAATGTAGATTGGTATTTAGGTGTGGTGATCAACAAAGATATTGCTTATTCATCTGTTGCTTCATTTAGAAATATGGCTGCAATATATATGTGTTTGGGTGTTATCGCGACGATATTAATGATGCAATTTTCACTGCGTTATTTGATGCGGCCTATGCAGCGTTTAAACGATGCAATTAAAGATATTGCCCAAGGTGAGGGGGATTTAACTCGTCGTTTAGAGATTGAAAACGATGACGAATTTGGTGAACTTTCAGGTTACTTTAATGCCTTTATAGATAAAATTCATACCTCAATTGAGCAAGTAAAAACGACCACGGTTGAACTGGAACGTTCAGTGGAAAGCTTAGTTGAGCAAACAGAGTCGACGCTAACGATGTACAGTGACCAAACTAAACGCACAGACAGTGTTGCAACAGCGATTAATCAGCTGTCATCAAGTGCGATTGAAATATCAGGCAGTGCAAGCCATGCATCAACCCTTGCTACCGATGCGAATTCACAGTCAGTGCAAAGTCAAAGCACGTTAAATGATAATATCAATGCCATTGGTGTGTTATCGCAAAATATGGAACAAGCACAACAAATTATAAGTAGTGTTGCTGAACACTCTGCAAGTATTGGTCAAGTACTCGAAGTTATTAAAGGAGTCAGCGAGCAAACGAATCTACTTGCGCTTAATGCTGCAATTGAAGCCGCTCGTGCCGGTGAGGCTGGTCGTGGATTTGCAGTTGTTGCAGATGAGGTGCGCCAGTTAGCTCACCGTACTCAGCAATCAACTCAAGAAATAGAAAATACTGTTAGCCAATTACAGCAAGGCTCGGACACTGCTGTTTCAGTTATGAAGGCTAGTTTAGTTGAAAGCGAAAATACTGTAAAACAAGCGCAAGCAGCCGGTGAGCAAATGGCAGGAGTAACCAAAGCTATAAAAGCAATTGATGATGTAAATCATAGTGTTGCAAATGCAACCACTGAACAAAATCAGGTAATACACTCTTTAGATAATGATATTCATACAATTAGTGAGTTATCTCAACAAGGCCAGCTAAACTTAAATAATACCTTAGCTGAGTGTACTCGTTTAAAACTGCAATTTGATGAACTTGAAAAAATGGTGCTACGTTTTAAAGTCTAAATGCAATCAGCGATAACTAAAAAGATATAATAAATGACGCCTGAATCACCTGAAAGCCAACCTAGTTGGCTTAACTTAGTTAATATAGACAGTGTTTACAGCGCTGAAAAACAGCGTCGTGCGTTTACATTTTTTACTATGATATTCATTGCGGTTGTATTGATCACAACTTTAGTCACAGTTAACTACTCGGTTTATGCAAAACTTCTGACTATTATGTTAGTGCTATCCGACTTAACCTTTTTTATATGCGCAGTGTATTTTTTGCGTACTGGGCGTTTAACTGGGGTCGCAATACTCGTACTGAGTGTTATTTGTGTATTATGTTTAGCATTGGTGTACACCGGGGGCAAGGAAAATACAGCGCTTTATTGGCTGATGTTTTATCCAGTTGTCTCGTTTTCTACACTCGGCCTAAGAGTTGGATTTTTAGCCGTGTCATCGCTATTAGCACTTACCTGTTTGTTTCTTTATGGTCCTGACATAGGGCAAGTGATGTATGGTAATGCTGAAAAAGTTCGTTTTACCGCCTCATTTATTTTGGTGTTTTTATTCGCTTTTATAGGCGAGTATTTCCGTAATAAAAGCCACTTAGAAATTGCACGCATTACTTTGTTACAAAAGCAAGACGCCTATACTGATCAGTTAACAGGCCTTGCCAATCGGCGCTTTATTAGCAGCCATTTTTTGCCGTTTGCAAAATTGAACTCTGAGCAGTATTTACCTTTTACAGTGTTGTTAATCGATCTGGATTTGTTTAAAAATATTAATGATAATTTTGGGCATGATTTTGGCGATCAAGCATTAATCGAATTTAGTAGGATGCTTGAAGCACAGTTACGCTCATCAGATATTAAAGTTCGCTACGGTGGTGAAGAGTTTATGGTGATATTACCAAAAACAGTAATTACTGACGCCTATGCCGTAGCCGATAAATTTAGAGAATACGTAGCTGCACAAGTAATAGTGTTTAATGAGCATCAATCTACCTCTGTCACTTGTAGCATAGGGGCTGCACAAGTTAGTCATATCGAAACGTTTAACCAAACAGTTAAACTAGCTGATGAATACTTGTACCAAGCAAAACGCCTAGGGCGAAATAACGTTGTTTCCAGTGAACAGCAACAGGCCAATAATGAACAATAGTCAGCTTATATATGTGTACGACCCAATGTGCAGTTGGTGTTGGGGTTTTCAAAAGTGCTGGCAAAAAATCCAAGACGCCTTAGCGAATGAAGTTGATATTATTTATAAAGTAGGTGGCCTTGCTGTTGATTCCGATCAGCCAATGCCAGTAAGTATGCAACAGTTTTTACAACAAACTTGGCAGCGTATTGGCCAGCAAACCGGTGCTAAATTTAACTTTGATTTTTGGCAAAACTGTCAACCACGCCGCAGCACTTATCCTGCGTGTCGGGCGGTTATTGCAGCACGTTATTTCAATAAAGAGCGGGTTATGCTTGGCGCTATCCAGCAGGGGTATTATTTATCGGCACAAAATCCTTCGGATCTTAATACACTCGTTAGCTGTGCACAGCAAATAGGTATTGCTGCTGATGAGTTCTTAGCTATATTGCAAAGTGAACAACTTGAACAGGCGTTTCAACAAGAGTTAGCGTATGTTCAGCAGTTACCCGTGCAGGGTTTTCCATCTTTAGTTCTTTGTCATAAACAGCAGTACTTTGCTATCGCCGTAAACTATACCAACGCAAATGCTGTGATCAGCACCATTCATTGCATACTTGCTGATTAATTTATTTAATCTCATTTCACTCATCATTAAAGCGTACACGCTTGTTAAATATTAAAAACTATTGTTTTATCTAAGGTAAAAAGCTGTATTTATGGCAGTTGTCATAAAAAGGACTTTTTAGCGCAACACCTCTGTCATTTTTCACCTATAGAATCTCGTTCATTGATATTAAGCAACTAGCAAATCCGCTAATTTAACGAGTAAAGGTGTATGCGATGAAAGGCGTTAAACCATTGATATTAGCTAGTATTGTAGCCATGAGTGCAACAGTGCAAGCAAATGATTTAAATAAGGTTATCGATAAAAGCAGTGAAATTAACCAATCAGCTGCGCAATCACAAACAAAAATAGACAAGATTGCAGACTCTATGCAGGGTCGTTTACAACAGTTTAAAACCCTTAATAAAGAAATTGATGGTTTGACAGTTTATAACGCACAACTAAGCAAACAGCTTAGTAACCAAATGAGTGAAATGGAAGCCATTAACTTATCTATGGATCAAGTGTCTATTATTGAACGTCAAATTACCCCATTAATGCTACGCATGATCACAGGCCTTGAGCAATTTGTTGCTCTTGATGTGCCATTTTTAACCGATGAACGTGAAAAGCGTTTAGCGTCATTAAAAGACATGATGAACCGTGCTGACATTAATTCAAGTGAAAAATTCCGCCGTGTTTTAGAAGCGTACCAAGTTGAAGTTGATTACGGCCGTACCATCGAAGCTTATACCGCGTTATTAGATGTTGATGGTCAAGAGCGTGAAGTCGATTTCTTACGCATTGGTCGTTTAGAACTTATTTACCTTACTCGTGATGGTAAAAAAGCAGGCTCATGGGATACAACAAGCAAACAGTTTGTTGCCCTGGATGACTCAACAATCAGCCAAATTAGTAAAGGTTTACGTATTGCACGTAAGCAACTTGCCCCAGATATGTTAACACTGCCAGTACACGCTGCGGATTAAGAGGTTAAAATGAAACTTTTTACAAAAATGACCAAAATTGCTTTATTTGGTGCCACCCTTGGTTTTGCGGGCAACAGCGTTGCTGCTGAAGCTATGGATTTAGACTCGTTATTAAAAACACTTGAGCAAGGTAAAACACAGCAATCAGCACAAAATAAACAACGCGAGCAAGAATTTGCTGCACGTCAAAATGAACAAGTGCAAATGCTTAAAAACACTCAAGCAAAACGTAATCAAATGCTGGTTGAGTCTGAGCGTCTTGAAACACAGTTCGAAGAAAATGAAGTAAAACTTGCTAACCTAACCGATACATTATCTAAGCGTATGGGTTCATTGAAAGAACTTTTTGGTGTGCTGCAACAAGTGGCTGGCGATTCAAGTAATAAATTTGCAACGTCAGTAGTGTCTGCACAGCTACCTGGTCGTGGTGCTTTTATGGATGAATTGGCTCAAAAAATGGGCTCGACTTCTAAACTTGCATCAATCGAAGACATTGAAAAAGTATGGTTTGAACTGCAACGCGAAATGACTGAGCAAGGTAAAGTGTCACGTTTTACAACAGATGTAATTGTAGAAGGCGGCAACAAAGCTAAACAAGAAGTTATGCGAGTGGGGGCTTTTAACTTAATTTCAGAAGGTAAGTACCTTGATTATAACACCAGCACTAATACGTTAAGCGAGCTTACCCGTCAGCCTGTTGGCCGTTACACCTCAACGGCGAATGATTTACAACAAGCTAAATCAGGCACTGTACAATTTGCGCTTGACCCAACCGGTGGCTCTATCCTTGGTTTATTGGTACAAGCACCTGATACTTCAGAGCAAGTACATCAAGGTGGTGCAGTAGGTTACGTTATTTTAGGCGTTGGCTTACTTGCTTTAATTATCGCTATTGAACGATTTGTTTCATTGATGCTAATGGGCAGCAAAATTCGTCGTCAACTTAAAGACTCAGTGCCACGTGATGACAATCCACTTGGTCGTGTAATGAAAGTCAAAGATCAATACCCAGATGTAGCATACGACACCTTAGAGCTTAAATTAAGTGAAGCGATTTTACGTGAAATGCCAAAAATCACCCGCAACTTAACGCTCATTAAGATTATCTCGGTCGTTGCTCCATTGTTAGGTCTTCTTGGTACGGTAACCGGTATGATCAATACCTTCCAAGCAATCACCTTGTTTGGTACAGGTGACCCTAAATTAATGGCTGGTGGTATTTCACAAGCGCTTGTTACTACGGTACTTGGCTTAGTTGTGGCAATCCCAACAGTATTTTTATACACCTTATTGAATACCCGCTCTAAAAACTTGCTGCTTATTTTGCAAGAACAAAGCGCAGGTATTATCGCTGAGCGTAGCGAAAAGGGAGCATAACCCATGGTGCTATTGATTGACTCAATCAATGCTATCCGTGATTTTCTCGACACTGGTGGCCAAGTTCTGTTGGTCATCGGAGTGTTAATCTTCGCGATGTGGTTATTGATACTCGAGCGATTTATTTATTTTTTTAATGGTTTTCGTAGTTACAAACATGCCATTAAAAGTAGTTGGACAGGGCGCGATGAGCGTAATAGCTGGAACGCTGAGCAAATACGCCAAGCAACTATTTCACGCGCTGGGATGAAGTTAAACAACAACTTAGCGCTGATCAATGTGATGGTTGCCTTGTGTCCGCTGCTGGGGTTACTCGGTACGGTAACAGGTATGATAGAAGTGTTTGATGTGATGGCGATTACCGGAACGGGCAGTGCGCGTTCAATGGCATCAGGTGTATCGAAAGCGACTATCCCGACAATGGCAGGCATGGTTGGTGCGTTATCTGGTGTATTTGCTTCTACGTACTTACAACGCAAAGCAAAGCGCGAAGTAGCCCTACTTGAAGACAGCATGGTTTTAGACCATTAAACAACAATTTTTAGTATGTGGCGAAAGCCACATACAATCAGGAGAATAAAATGAGAGCCCCATTAGGAAGCCTTTTTCAAGAAGATGAAGCTGAAGAAATAAACATGACCCCGATGCTTGATGTTGTGTTCATCATGCTTATTTTCTTCATTGTAACCGCCTCTTTTGTTAAAGAGTCAGGTATCGATGTAAATCGCCCAGAAGCGGCAACAGCCGTTAAGAAAGAGCGTGCAAATATTCTAGTTGCGATTTCAGATCAAGGTGAAATTTGGATCAATAAACGTCAAATCGATGTGCGTGCTGTGCAAGCAAACATTGAGCGTTTAAAAGCAGAAAATCCACAAGGTAGTGTGGTTATTCAGGCTGACAAAAAAGCCACTACAGATACCCTTATTAAAGTGATGGATGCAGCACGCGCCGCAGGTGTATTTGATGTGTCTATCGCGGCACAAGAAGCCTAAGGAAGCCATAATGCGTTATTTAGTAGCATTATTAGTTGCCGGTGTTGTGACCTTTATGTTGTTTTTGGGCATGCAAGCGCTTATCACCGGTGGTGAAGGGGCGATGACAGAGCCTGCTAAAGGCAATGTACTTGATTTTGTAAGGCTTAAAAAAGAAGAAACGGTACAAAAGAAAGAACGTAAACCACAAAAGCCGCCAACGCCGAAAGAGCCTCCGCCGCCAATGGATTCACCGCAAATGCAAAATAGTGATCCAAATGCAGCAGCGTCTAACTTTGACTTTGGTGCCAGTGTGGATGCTGACGTGAGTCTCAGTGGTGGTCTAGCTCTTGACTCTAGTGATGGTGAATATCTACCGATTGTAAAAGTAGCACCTGTTTACCCGCGTCGAGCATTGTCACGGGGCATTGAAGGCTATGTGATTGTTGAGTTTACAGTGACTAAGCAAGGTACTGTTCGTGATGCAAAGGTAGTAAAAGCTGAGCCTGAATCATTGTTTGATCAAGCAGCCATGGATGCCGCACTTAAATTTAAATACAAACCTCGCGTAGTAGACGGTGAAGCTGTTGAAGTTGCGGGTGTACAGAATAAAATTTCTTTCCAAATAAATGGTTAGCACTGAATAAATGGATAGAGAAACGAGGCGATTATGAAATTATTAAAAACAGCATTATTTTGCTCGTTAGCACTAAGTGCTAGTGTTGCTTTACCAAGCGTAGTAAGTTTGTTGCCAGGTGTTAATTTAGCAACGGCCTATGCAGAGGAAGTAAAAACAAAGCGCGTGCCGGCACTGCGTGAAAAAGTATATAGCCAATTGGCTCGTGCGCAAAAGTTAGCTGATGATGGTGATGCAAAAGCGGGCCTTGCTGCGCTTGATAATATTAATGAACGTTCATCCAGTATGAACTCGTATGAAAAAGCCATGATGTATAATTTTTATGGTTTTATTTATTACAACGAGAATGATTTACCGAAAGCGATCGCGTCGTTTGAAAAAGTCGTTGCTGAAGAAGAGATCCCTGAGTCTTTACGATTAAGTACCAGCTTTAGTTTAGCGCAGCTTGCAATGGCGAATAGCGATTACAACAAAGTGTTAGACTTTTTAGCGCAATGGGATGCAATCAACACTAAGCCTAAAACGGATGCTTACTATGTGCTTAAGTCGCAAGCTTACTATCAGCTAAAAGATTACCAAAATGGTATTGATAACATTAACTTGGCTATCGCGCAAAGTGATAGTGAAGGCAAACAGCCAAAAGAGAACTGGTTAGTGTTACTGCGTGCTATGTATTATTCACTTAATCAAACTGAGAATGTAGTTGCTGTACTTGAACGTATGGTCAAACTTTACAATAAGCCTGAGTATTGGGTTCAGCTCGGTGGTATGTATGGCGAAACAGGTAAAGAAAAACAGCAGTTAGCAATACTCGAAGCCGCTTACCAGCAAGGTTTTTTGACTTCTAAATCAGACTTGCGTCAACTAGCACAAGTTTATTTATACAATGGTTTAGCTTTTAAAGCTGCCGATGTGATGAGTAAAGCTGTTGCATCTGGTATTGCGGAAAAGTCAGCTAAAAATTACGCATTTATTGCAGAAGCCATGATACAAGCAAAAGAAGATGAAAAATCTGTTAGTTATTTTGCAAAAGCAGCTGATCTTTCAAGCCATGGAAAGTACGAGCAACGTTTAGCCGAAGTGTATGTGAATCTTGAAAAGTATGAAGATGCAGCTGATGCAGCGCGTAAAGCGCTTGATAAAGGTTCACTAGATTTTGAATCAAATGCTTATGTTGCTTTAGGTATGGCGCAATATAGTTTACAAAACTTTGACGCGTCTATTTTAGCATTCGAACAAGCCGAGAAGCATAAAAAATCGCAGCGATTAGCTGAACAATGGATCAAATACGTGAAACGTGAAAAATTGCATGCTGAAACATTACGCACTGCTTTGTTATAAGTAAATATGCGTTAAGAAACGCTATTTTAACTTCAACGGTTTTATTAAAAAACTCGTTTTATAATCGCAACACCAAAACCGCCTCAGGGCGGTTTTTTTCGTTCTAAATATTCCTAACAAATTGTTATTTAAATAAATTAGATTGTCACTTTATGTTTATTAAAGTGTAACTGTATTGTCATACACCTCCAGTATTGTAGTCCTCGTTCTAAAGCTCAAGTGACCTTAAAGCATGTTTTTCGTGTTTTAAAGTGACTTGAGTTTTACTTAATGCGCTAACAAAATAATTAAATACTTTAACGGAGTGAACAATGAAATTATCTGGTTTATTTAAAGTCAGCCTTGTGGCTACTGCAATTACACTCGCTGGCTGTGGCGGTGGTGATATTAATGTTACACCTACAACAGTTGATAACAGTGTAGATAATAGTGTAGACAACTCAGTGACTAACCCAGGTGGTGATAATGGTGGTGATACATTAAGTTGCGCTACATATACATTAGATGGAGCTACATTTACAGGTGAAGCAAAGGGTGTTAACTGTGTTTACAGTCAAGCATTTGCAAGTAATGCGAAAGAAATTACCAGCTCTTTTGTTATCCCTGCATTAAGCAGTGGCGGCGCACATGTATTTGAAGGTGCATTATTTATTGGTGATGATGTAGACACATCAACAGGCGCTACAATTGATGGCAATGGTCCTACATTGTCTATTGAAGCTGGCGCGACGATAGCTTTTACTAAGCCTGAGAGTTTTATTCGTATTGCACGTGGTGCAAATATTGAAGCAATTGGTGAAGTAGATAAGCCAATTATTTTCACAAGCATCAAAGAAGTTGATGGCGATGATGCAACAACCGCACAAATTGGTGATTGGGGTGGCGTTCAGGTAAATGGCCGAGGCCATTCTATCCGTTGTACGGCTGCGGCTGCGGCACAAGATATGTGTAACCACGCTGCCGAAGGTATTGTATCGTATTATGGTGGTAATGATCCGCAAGATAGCAGCGGTATCCTTAAGCATATAGTTATAAAATATGCGGGTTTTGGTGTTGAAGGCGATGAGCTCAATGGTTTAACCCTTAATGCTGTAGGTTCAGGCACAACGATTGATTACGTGCATGTTCATAATGGTTTCGATGATGGTATAGAGCTTTTTGGTGGTAGCGTTAACCTTAAACATATTGTTATTACTGATACAGGTGATGATGGTATTGATTGGGATGAAGGCTGGAAAGGCTATGGACAATTTATTCTTGTACGTTCAAATGAATATGGAAACCATGGCTTTGAAACAGATGGCGCTAAGGTAGATCCATTATCAGCAGATGCACAAGATTTAGTAACAACTGTTTCTAATCCAACAATTGCTAATGCAACGGTTGTAACTACTGGCGACCAAGGTGCTGAAGGGCGTCGTACTGGTGCTGGTATGGAAATGAAAGAATGGGGTAAAGCGCAATTAGCTAATATGCTATTTGTAAACTCTTCATCTGTAGATGGTGCTGGTTGTCTTGATTTATATAATGAAAAAGACCAATCAGGGGATGCTGGTGTGCATGCGAATGCAAATAATGGCGATATCGCATTTATGAGCTCAATATTTGCTTGTGGTAAGAATTTTGAAGACGTAAATACACCTTTAACTGGCGCATTAGCAAGTTTTGATATTGCTTCTTGGTTTACTGGTGGCGAGAATAACCAGTTAATTGGTTTTGCTGATTTTGCAAATGTACTTGGTGCTGATGGTGTTTCAACAGCTGCCACTATTACTGATTCACAAGGCACTGCAGTAGCTACAACAGCTAAAGACATGAGTGAAGTTAACTCTTTCTTTACTAACGCAGGCTATATTGGTGCACTTAAAGAAGGTGAATCAAGTGAGTGGGCTGATTTTGTTGCCGCATCTTTACAACGCGCTAGTAATTAATCTAGACCGGCTCTAATTATAAGGCGCTACGGCGCCTTTTTTAAGGGAATTTTAGGTTTAGAGGATATAAATATGAAACATCAAAAGCAGTTTAAAACCAATCTAATAACTTTATCTCTGCTCTCCCTTTTTTCTTCATTTCATTCTTTCGCTGATCAGGCACAAGAAATAATAAATGAAGACGCGATAGAAGAAGTTGTTGCAACAGGTACGCGCCTTAAAGGCAGTGCTAGTGCCGTAATTGATGAGCGTAAAAATCAGGCGTTTGTCGCTGATATAATGGGTTCAGAGCAAATATCTAGAACGGGTGATAGTGATGCAGCTTCGGCACTTCGCCGTGTTACAGGCTTATCATTAGTTAACGATAAGTTTATCTATGTCCGTGGATTAGGTGAGCGTTACTCTAGCGTACGTTTAAATGGCGCGGTAGTTCCAAGCCCGGATCTAACACGAAATGTAATTCCACTTGATATCTTCCCATCAAGTATTATTGAATCCTTGGCTGTACAAAAAGCCTATTCACCAAATATGCCTGCGGCTTTTGGTGGTGGTGACGTTAATATCAGAACCAAGAGCATTCCAAATGATACTTTATTTAAAGTCGAAATTGGTGCCAGTTATAAAGATACAAACGACGAAGGCTATACATATAATGGCGGCAGTGATGATTGGTTAGGTAAAGATGATGGTACACGCGCATTACCCGGTTCAGTTAAGACTGCGTTAAATACCTATATCAATGGCCTGTCTGATATTTCGTATAGAAATATCAGAGATGTAGAGTCAAAACGTCAGGGGGCTGATATTGGCCAAGCTGCCGCGATAGACTTAAATAAAAGTTTAGCAAAAGCATTGCCAAGAGATTTTGGCTTGGAAAAAGAAAGTTTAAATCCTGATGCCGGTATTAAAGCTGTGTATGGCGACCGTTTTGATAACTTATTTGGCTTAGACGGCTCGTTTGGTTTCTTAGCGTCAGTTGCCTATGAAAATGAATGGTCCAATGCTGAGAAGTTTAGCGCTGTACTTTCTTCTGTTGACGCATCTGAGTCCTCATGTTCACAAGATGACTTTACTTGTTACTCTGCAACAGAGAAAGAAGTGTCAACCAAGCATAATATAAAGTTAAATAGCTCTCTAAATTTAGGTTATAAAATTGGAGGTCATGATTTAACAGCAACTTATATGATGTTACGAGATTCTGAAGATGAAGCCTCTGTTGCGCTTTACCAAGAACCTTCAAAGTCATTAAGTATTGATGCTGGGCAGTTGCAGCGTAGTCACTTAACCTCTTTTGAGGAACGAGAACTTGAAATACTTCAGCTTCGTGGAATGCACAATTTAGATTGGGGTTTTCTTGAAGGTGTTGGTGTAGATTGGCAGTATACTGACTCAACAGCGACTACAAGTATACCTGGTGAGCTTAAAGTAACGGTTCGTGATGAGTACTTAGATGGCAAATATCAACGTACTTTTTACAATGGTAGCTTAGGTGGTAATCCTTATTTGTATCGATTTGTAGAGCTAGAAGACGATGTAGAAAACTGGGGCGTTAATGTAAACAAAGTTTTTTACTTTGATAACGCCGAAGTAGAAATTGCGGGTGGTGGTTATTTTGTTGAAAAAACACGTGATTACCGCACTGACTTTTTTAACTATCGTTTTAACCAAACTCAGTCTTTAGATCTAGCACAAAGTGAAGAAGAAGCACTGTCAATCGGTAGTTTTTTTGCTAACGATGCTGTTGTTGATTCAACGGATGTCGAGTTATTGTTCCAAGAACCAACAGCTGATGATTACTTAGCAGCGCAAATGATTGATGCTTACTACGGCTCTTTTGACGTTACGTTTGCTCAAGATTGGCGTTTAAGCGGTGGTGTGCGTTACGAGGACTTCCGCCAAGTTGCGCTTGCTTTTTCTCGCTCAGCATTCGATCCTGCTTTATTGGCTGATAAATTAAGTGCAGATGCGATAGAACAAGCAAGTGTGATGGAAGATGAGTATTTTACTTCGTTATCTATGACATATAGTCAGCAATCGTATCAAGTTCGTTTTGGTTATGGCAACACGGTTGTACGCCCTGATTTGCGAGAGCTAAGCCCTGTTCAATTCCAAGATCCGCTGACTGGTTATCGAACGCTTGGTAATCCATTCTTAGAATCTAGTTACCTAGATAACTTTGATGCACGTATCGAGTTTTATATGGACAATGGCGATAATTACTCAGTTGGCGCATTCTATAAAGATATCGATAAACCAATCGAAGCACTATTAACAGAAAGCGACGGCCGTTTTACTCTGCAGTTTGACAATGCAGAAACAGCCTATGTTTACGGTATTGAAGCTGAATGGTTAACTGAGTTGCACAGTGATTTATTAGGGGGCGCTTTTTTTACTTCTGGAAATATAACGCTCAGTGATTCAGAAGTTGAAATTGCAGAAGAACAGCGCGGCGATCTCACGAACCTAAAGCGACGTATGACGGGCCATTCAAAGTATGTTGCCAACTTGCAACTGAATTACGATTCACATGATGGCATGCATCAAGCATCTGTTATCTACAATGTATTTGGTGATCGTATTTTAGCTGCGGGTGTTAATAACTTTGATGACGCTTACGAACAACCTTTAAACTCGTTAGACATGGTTTATAGTTATTACCCAACGTTTAATACCACATTAACACTTAAAGTGAAAAATATGTTGGGACAAAACTTTGAAGTAGAACAAAATGATGTGCTAATTCGTTCTCAAGAAACGCCTAGAGAATTAAGCGTGAGCTTTAGCTACGAGTTTTAAAGTCATCTAATAAAGGCAAATTACATAAGTCTTTATTATCTCAGCCCTGCCAAATGCAGGGCTTTTTAATATCTGCTATTTGTAAAACTAATGGTTGTGTAATATCTGTGTTATTAAAGAAGTGATCATTTAATGCAAATTGATATAAGGCTATTATTTTAATGATGATATGTGATTAATGATGAGTTGAACTATGTTGATATTAATTGGAGGAACTTTTGCGCCATGGAATAAGAGCTCAGTTGTTACTGAGCTGTTTGTTTACGTTAGTTACCGCACTTTATACTAGCGTACAATGGATAACACTGATTTTTACTACCAGTATTTTTTGAAACCCATGCGCTACCATACCAGTCATATTCCGCATACTCATATTCATCCTCACCACACTTCACTGTGCTGCCAGTGATTTCTCGCTTATGATCTCGCTCTTTACAGAATTGATTTCCCGATATAAAACTGACAAAGAAGTTGCTATAACTACTATCAACTATTACGGTAGGGTTGGGTTGATGTAGATAAGCTTTTTGTTGAGCCCGATGTGTGTTCAACACTGGCAAAAGAAGTATTCGATTCTACATTGATTTCGTTAATATTTGCAGATACACCTAAAGATAGAAAAGTATAATGTTTTCATTTTTTTTGATTCCTTTTAATAAATAAAATAATACACAATACATCTGACTATAAAATGCGAAATGATTATAAATCTTGTTTATTGCATTCTTATTAACTTACTTATGTACAGATAGTCAGTTTCATATTGCAAAAAAATAGCAACAGATGAATCAGTTGGATGTCAAAAACACCGGTCTTTTACAATGACGCACAATAATCATAACTATTAGAAATATGATTATTGACTCAAGATGAAAAAATTTTATGTTCTATGAGTAACACTGGTGTTGCCTCGATCACAGTGCTAGATTGTTCGTTCTAAAAATTAAATCTCACGCAATGAATTTTAATTTTTAACGTATTAGGTATTTCTTATGACTCAAACAGTGGAACAAACAATGAAAAAAGTAGGATTGGTCGGATGGCGGGGCATGGTTGGCTCAGTGTTATTAGAGCGTATGCAACAAGAAAATGATTTTGCTCATATCGACACCACTTTTTTTACCACCTCACAAACCGGTCAGCTTGGCCCTGATTTAGCGGGTCCTGCAAAACCATTACTTAATGCAATGGATTTTGAATCGCTGGCAAAAATGGATATTATTATCACCTGTCAAGGTGGTGACTACACTAAAGCTGTGTATCCACAATTACGTGAAGCAGGCTGGGACGGCTATTGGATTGATGCGGCATCAGCACTGCGTATGAGCGATGACAGTATTATTGTACTTGATCCGGTCAATAAAGATGTGATTGAACAAGGTCTTGAGCAAGGCGTAAAAACCTATGTGGGTGGTAACTGCACAGTGTCACTCATGTTATTAGCATTGGGTGGTTTATTTGAGCAAGACTTGATTGAGTGGGTAAGCCCAATGACTTATCAAGCTGCATCGGGTGCCGGTGCTCGCAATATGAAAGAGCTCATTGCGCAAATGGGCTCTATTCATGCAAGTGTGGCTGACAAGCTAGCTGATCCACAAGCCGCTATTTTAGAAATTGATAAACTAGTCACACAGCAAATAGCCTCAAGCGATTTACCGCAAGAGCAATTTGGTGTGCCGTTAGCAGGCAGTCTTATCCCATGGATTGATGTGCCAATGCCATCGGGTCAATCTAAAGAAGAATGGAAAGCGCAAGTTGAAGCGAACAAAATTTTAGGTTCATCTAAACAGCCTGTGCCTATTGACGGTTTATGTGTGCGCATTGGTGCAATGCGCTGTCATAGCCAAGCTATGACCATTAAACTACGTGAAGATATTAGCGTCGAGAAAATAGAACAGATTTTAGCCTCACACAATGAGTGGGTTAAAGTTATCCCTAATGAGCGTGATATCACTGCTACGGATTTAACCCCAGTTAAAGTAACTGGTACATTAAGTATTCCTGTAGGGCGTATTCGTAAGTTAGCAATGGGACCTAAATATATTAGTGCTTTTACCGTTGGCGATCAGTTATTATGGGGTGCTGCAGAGCCACTGCGTCGTATGCTACGCATTATTGTTGATAATAAACATTAGTTTATTAGCTGCCATTTATTACAGTTAATATGGAGGGCTGGCAATGTGCCAGCCCTTTTACTTTTAAACACACTTAGTTGCGCGTGAATAGTCAGCAAATATAGTACGATGTTAATTAACGATTAATGCGTTCAAGTGAGTCTGCTAATTGGTCAATTCGGGTCCGTGTTGCATCTACTAAATCACTGATCTGATCAGCTGATCCTGACGAACGACTTGCCAGCTCTCTAACTTCTGATGCGACTACGGCAAAACCTCGGCCAGCATCACCAGCACGAGCAGCTTCAATAGCGGCATTCAAAGCTAGTAGGTTTGTTTGTCCTGCAATACCAGAAATACTGCCAACAATGTCACCGATTTGATTACCCACTTTTAAGAGTTCTTGCATTGCCTGATGTGTTTCTTTTAGTGCAATTTGACGATCAGTAATATCTACACCAAACACTACGTAACGTGTTACTTGATCAGAAAAATCCTTCAATTCACAAACCTGTGCATCGAACGAACGTTGAACTTGTTGTTTATCTGTAAATTCAACGACCAAACTTAGTTGCTCGTCTTGATTGATAGTTGTGCTCTGCTGCTTTTGAAGTTGTTGCCATATGGTATTCGCTGCTACTTTTGCTGCCTCGTTACTGCCCACTTTTTCAAGGAACAGTTTATTCATATTCACGAGCTCACCTGTAGGCTGAAATTCAACAACCATTAACGACCCATTAATGAGGGCTAATCGATCAAGAGAGTCTTTGGCTGATTGTTTAGTTACAGTAATGTCAGCTTGCACAGAGACATAACGATGTACTTTTCCTTGTTCGTTAAATACAGGATTAATTGACATAGCAATCCAATATGGTTTGCCTTGTTTATTATAATTTAATATCTCTTCATAAAAGGGCTGCTTTTGGCTAAGCTTATTGCGAATATTTGCAATGGTTTGGGGATCGGTGTCATTGCCCTGCAAGAATTTACCAGGTATTTTCCCTTTCACTTCATCGAGTTGGTAACCTGTCATTGTTTGAAAACCATTATTTACATAAAGAATTTCACCTTGTTCATTGGTGATAACAACGGCGTTACTGGTCTCATTAGCCACTAGCGATAACATTTCAACTTCTTCGCGTTTCGATACTTCATCGGTGACATCTTTTACAAACGCAGTATATAAAATCTCATCGCCGACAACGACTTTAGCTAAAGTAATTAAGCCCCAGCGAATAGTCTTTTCGCGAGTATGAATTGGTAATTCTATTGGCTTACCAATTAGCCGATTAACCCCGGTATCACGGTTACGATTGACGTAACTGTCGTGTTTGCTGCGGTGCTCTGGTGCTACCAACATTTTAATATTTTGACCGATCATTTCCTCACGGCTATAGCCCCATATTTTCTCAGCCGCGGGATTAGCAAAAATGATCAAGTTTTGACTGTCGATAGTTATTACACCATCGTGAGCTTGCTCTAGAACTTGTTCAGTCATTGAGCGCTCATCACGCTCTTTACTGCAATCGCGGGCAAACGCTGTGTAGTAAAGCTTTTTGCCCATTTTTACTTGAGATAAAGTTATATTGATCCAGGTTGTTGAACCATCTTTACGCTCTATTTGCAGTTCAACGGCAGAGCCAACAATCCGATCTTCGTTAGTTGCACGGTGGCGATTTACATAACTATCATGGTTTTTTTGATGAACTTTTGGTACTAGCATACGAACATTTTTACCAAGTACTTCTTCAGCTTTATATCCCCAGAGTGTCTCGGCGGCATGGTTGATGTATACAACGTCATTATTATCATTAATGGTTATAACTGCGATTACAGTTTGGTCCATTGAACGTTTAGACAAATCATTATTTTTGAAAAACATGAAAAACCTTTTCATTTTAGTGTATTAACACACCAGTTTGCAGATGCTATTAGGCGTATTCAGGCTGTTTATTAGCAGTGTGTATTCGCTTTCTAAGAGCGATGAAATATTAGATAAGAGAAAGAGAAGTTAAGTAGCAGGGTTAGCCATATAACGAGCTTAATTCATTTGAAAATAAAATTAGTTATAAAATACATTACTCAGATAGTAGATACATCCTAAACAAGCCTTACAAACATTAGTCTGAGTTATTTAGCGTAACTCCTAAACGTCGAACGTTCTGAATGAACTATTGGATCAGTCGCAGCTATAATTATTTTCAGCAATAGGGTGACATCAAGAGGACAAGAGGATGAAATTCTCAAACACTCATTGAATTATAGACCCTTGATTGATATATAGCTAACTTTCTCGAAAACGCAGTAATTAAACGCGCCATTAGCATTGTTTTTATTGTTGTCTTTACCTCGCTTTAGTTTTGTCACTGCTTAGTTAATTTAGTGAGATTGTTTCTTGCTGAATACTCAATAGCTTACTATCTTTATGGGAGTATCTATTTGGCCTCCTATATATGAATATATCAAAAAAATTAAAACTATCTTTTGCCTCCGCCATCGCCTTACCTCTTTTTATTATTGCAGCGCTAGTGATCACGCAAACAAGAGACCAAGCGCTTGATAACTTTGCGCAAATGAGCGAAAGAGAAGCACGGCAAATAGATAATGGTATCGCTATATTTTTTGCCGAAATAGAAAAAAATGTTGATTATCTAGCTTCCCATCAAATGGTCTTAGCTGCCAAGCAAGATGTCAAAACTCATGTTGACACAAATAATCCAGTGATGCTAAAACATCTCCAAGGCAGCAGTGTTGAACGTGCCGCATTTCAACAGTTTGATCACTTCGGCCAAACTCACCCAGGGCTTGCTTATATTTATATGGGTAATGAACAAGGTGGTTATATTCAGTGGCCAGCGGGAGAAGTTAATGCTAATTATGACCCACGATCTCGACCTTGGTATTTAACAGGTAAATCTGCAAGTGGTAAAACGGTTCGCACTAGTGCTTATTATTGGGCAGCTGACGACATGGTTATAGTCTCTACTGTAAAAGCAATAAAAGATAATGGACAAATTATCGGTGTACAGGGAATGGATGTTTCTTTGCAAGGACTGACAGAAATTATTGCTAATATTAAGCTGGGTGAAACCGGTTACTTAATGTTGATTGAAGATACGGGAAATGTACTTGTTGATGTTAAAAATGAAAACTTTCGTTTTAAACGTCTGGCAGATATTGCGGATGGTAAATACAAACAGTTAGCTGCAAATACACAAGGTCAGTTTGAAATTGTCATCAATAACAAAGATTTTATTGCCAATATATATACTTCAGCTAAGTTGGGCTGGAAATTTATTGGTTTAGTTGAAAAGTCAGAGGTGATGAGCGCTGCAAACACCATGACATTGACAATTATAATTATTAGTACGGTGCTAATTATTGTATTCATTTTAATCGCAAGTTACATTTCAAAAGTAATTTCTTCGCCTATAGTTGAAGTCAGTGATGGTCTGACTGAAATTGCACAAGGTGGTGGTGATCTAACTCGACGACTCACAATTAAGACAAAAGATGAAACGGCTAAGCTGGCCAATAGTTTTAACCTATTCTTAAACTTGATTGCTGATTTAGTAAGACAGATCAACGAATGTGCACTAAATGTGAGCGGTACGTCAGAGCAAACGTCTACACAAGCATCGCAATTAACTTGTTCTACCTCACAACAACAGCAAGCACTGGAAATGGCGGCAACCGCAATTAATCAAATGGCTGCGACAGCCAACGAAGTAGCTTCAAGTTGTGCTAATGCGGCAGATCTGGCTATGCAAACGCAACAGGCATCAGAGATAGGTCAAACAGTGATCACAGAGACCGTTCAAAGCGTGGTTGTTTTGAGCGAAGTTATAAGTAAAGCAACGGATGATATATCGCAACTTGACACTGAAAGTGAAAATATCATGTCGATTTTAGGCGTTATAAGAGGTATTGCTGAGCAAACTAATTTGCTTGCTTTAAATGCTGCAATAGAAGCTGCTCGAGCGGGTGATCATGGTCGTGGTTTTGCTGTCGTTGCAGATGAAGTGCGTGCACTGTCGCAACGTACGTCTGAATCCACAGAAGAGATTGCTACGCAATTAGATAAACTACGTAGCATGTCTGGTCAAGTCACTACTGAAATGAAACGCAGTTTAGACAGCACTAATAAAACGGTTGAACTATCCCATGCTGCACAGCAACAATTTACGGAAATAACAGCGTCTATTGTTAATATTAGTGACTTAAATACGCAGATAGCAACCGCTGCAGAAGAGCAGCAGCATGTCGCTGAAGATATAAATCGCAATGTTATAGAAATTAAAAATGCGGCTGATGATGTTAGCGATATTGCCGCTAATACCAGTAATAATGGAGATAAATTAAAAGCCTTATCGCACGTTCTTACTGATTTAGTTGGTAAATTTAAAGTGTAATAATAACAGCGTCTAAAATAAAGAATAATCAACATATAGCCATTCTTTGACAATTGAACTCATTATTTTGCAATGCTAATGAGTGTTGTCTGCTTTATAATAGTGATTTTATTCTATGTGCTGCATTAATTTTCTGGTATTTTTTTGGGGTTGAAATTCAAACCTTGTTGTTTTATGTGCTCGTTATAGTGGGAGGCAGATAATGGTTTTGAGAAATAAAAGCCTTGAAATTCTTTACACCCCATATTTGCCATAATTTCGACTTGTTGTTGTGTTTCAACTCCCTCAGATACGCATTTTATTCCAAGTTCATCACACATGACGTGAATTGCTTTTACTAAGCTCTTCTGCCTTGTTGAGCTTGTAACTTGGCTTATTAGCGAGCGATCAAGTTTTAGCTTATTTATAGGATATTCGGCTAAGCGCGCAATATTTGAATAGCCTACGCCAAAGTCATCTACGGAAATTGTGAATCCCCATGATTGTAGGTTTTGCATCAACGCCAATGAATATTCTTGGTTCGCTTCTAATGATGTTTCGGTCAGTTCTAATTCAATTTGACTTGGTTTGACATTAAAGTCCGCTAAGTATTTTACTAATTTTGACATGAAATCGCTTTGGCCAAAATCAAGCAATGATATATTTATTGCAACAGGCACTAGTGGGATTTCATCTTTGCTCCAAGTTGCAATTTGAGCACATACCTTTTGAATTATTAAATCTGTTAGCCGACTGATCATACGGTATTCCTCTGCGATCGGAATAAACACCGCGGGTGATACAACACCAAGAGTTTGACTGTTCCAGCGTGCCAATGCTTCAAGTCCAATGCACTTGCCGTCATGTGTTACTTTAGGTTGATAGTGTAACTCTAACTCGCCGTTATGAAGTGCTTCGTCCAATAACATTGATATTTCGTGTTTTTCTAAAAATTCTTGTGAGCGTTTTTCATCATAACCATTAATAGGGCGATGATTATCAGCAAGTTTTAATGCCTCAATTGCATTGTTTAATATATTAGCACTGCTTTTTCCTTGTCTTGGAAAGTTGGAAAAACCAAATAAAAATGACTGTTGGTATTTTTCGCCCCGGATTATATAAGGTTCATCAACTACATGTTTAATCTCGTTTAAGAGCTTATGTTCTATTTCGTTAGTAGTGCTTGTAGTTATTATAAATGCTAATTTATTATTACCTACATGAGCGCACAGAACGAGGGCTTCATTAGAGTCTTTTAAGCGCTTATAAGCAGATACTAAGTGTGCTTTTGCATCTGCTTTACTGTATTTGAGATTTAAATATTCATTATTCGCACTCTGGGTGACCACAATATAGAAATCGCCTTGGTACTTTGCTACAAATCTTTCACACTGAAGCTCAAACCATTCTCTATTGGGGAGGTGTGTTTGACCATCGCTGTAACGTAAACGTTTGTTTTCTTGCTCCATTGCTAATAAGTTTTGTTTTATTTGATGTTGTTCAGTGCAGTCATCAAAGCGCAGCACACAGTAATTAGAGTTAGTAACTTGCTGGCAATGTACAGTTTTATAGGTATTTTTATATTTAAATACTTGGTCCTTATGTTGGTTAGCTACAATTACTAGATTAGGTAATAATTTATCGAGTTTAACGGTGCTGTTTTTAACTGTTGCTTTGAAACCAAATAACGTTTTCGCTTGGCTGTTAAAATCTATAACGGTGTTATCACTATCGATAATTATTTTTGCAATACTTGATTCAGTAAAAAACGTTCTATAAAGCTCTTTTTTTGCTGCTAGATGACTATTTGATTCTGCCATGGTTTGATTTAAGCGTTTTGCAGCAACAATGGTTCGCGCAACTGCGAGCGGAATACAGATATTAAAGAATAAAAATAATAGCCCTGATATATACCAGTCTGAATTTGGTAGTTGTGTATTTATAGAAGTCAGAGATGAAATATCAACGTTGTTTATTATAAAGTAAAAAGGCACGATATTTAAAATTGCATAACCTAGCGCGGTCCTCACACCTAACAGCATCAATGCAATAATAGGGCATGCATACATATACATAGAGCCTACCTTTGCAAGGTTGATGTCTGTTAAAAATACATTCATTGAGATTGTTGCGGCAACAATACTTAATAGCAGGGCATGTGCACATAAAGTAAAGTATTTACGGCTAGCAATTAGTAAGGTGGCCATTGTCACAGAAAAGCTTGCAGCAAGCACAATAATATATATTAAGTTGAACTCAATTGCGGCGTTTAAAGTATGGCAAAATACTGAGAAACATAAAATTACACCAGCGGTTAAAATAATGCGTAGTGCACTGATACGCCAGTTAGGTACTAGAACGTTTGAATTAACGTGATCTGATAGTAAAAAGTAGCGACTTAAGTAATGCATTATAGTTGGTGTAGATTTATCATTTTTTTATTAGACCATTGATAAATAGCTAAAAGCAATAATTTATTAGTTTTTAAATCCTTTACTAAGAATAAATGCTTGGTTTAGGGGGGGGGAGGAAACTACAGAGCAGCTTAATTATAATGGCGTTAGCACCTAAGCCTTTATATCCTTAGGTGCTAGTTTATCAATACTTAGCTTTTGGGTTTTAATAGTGTTTTTAGTTCTGCTATTTGCGCTTTTAACTCATTTATTTGCCCTTGGGTTGCGGGCAATGAATCTACATCGGCTTGCTCTTCGCGGGCATTGCGATGCTCCTCTGACATAACTTCTAAAATAGCGCCTACCATCATGTTTAAAAATACGAAAGCGGTTAAGAATATAAAGGTAAGGTAGTAAATCCAACTTAGCTTATAGACAGCCATGGTTTCGTACATGACGTCGGTCCAATCTTCAAAGGTTGCTATTCTGAACAGAGTTAACATTGAAATTGATACGTCTCCCCATAGGACTGGGTTTATATCAGAAAATAACATGCTACCAGTTGCGGCATAAATATAGAAAATAACAAACATTAATAGTGCAATGTAGCCCATTTGCGGTATGGCTTTTAATAATGAATTAACCAACAAACGCAGTTCTGGCACCATAGAGACTAAACGTAGTACACGGAATATTCGTAATAAACGGGCTATAAAAATGGTCGAACCTGCAGCTGGGTATAAACTGCCAATGACGATTATAAAGTCAAAAATATTCCAGCCTTTGCTAAAAAAGGCTTTTAAGCCTTTACTTGCAACATAGCGGATAATTAGTTCTATTAAGAAAAACACCGTGATGCCAACGTCCATCCAATGTAAAGCAAATTCAACAGTGGGGTGTAACGAATAAGTGTGTGCACCAACAGTGAGCGCTGATACGACAATAACGGCGATAACAAATGATTGAAATAGTTTACTTTTATCGATACGCTGGAACAGCTCTTGTAACTGCGACAACATCATAATTAGCCCTTAACGGTTATAGATATAAAACGTTTGCAATATACAGCAAAATCGTCACGGATGAATTACTTTTCCAGTTTAAAATGTAAGGAATTTTTAATGCTTTTCAATAGGCTAAAATGGGTTGTAAGTGCCTTCGCGGTTCTGTTTTTAACCGCTTGTAGTACTGATGCCCGCTATCACGAAGTTCAAGCTGCTCGCTTAGGCGAATGTAGTCATATGGCAGATAAAGAATACCATCAATGTATAAAGCGCCAAGAAGACGGTTACAAAGAATTTAAACAGCAGCAAGATATAGTCCCAGAGAACGACTTAAGCCAAGAGCACACCACTAAAAATGACTAAAACGCAAAAGCAGCTCGATAAATTATTGCGCGCTACTTTAACTGGCGCATGCGAGCAGATCAAAGATCATCTAACAGACTTTAGTTGGTTAACTCATCATATAGATTTAAAAAAACCAGCTACATCACTTAAAGTCAGATGTTATTTTATTGATGCGCTTGCACTTGAGCAGGCAAAACAAAAGCAACAGCTAGCGTTAGTCGAAAGTATTATAGTAACAGAGCTGGCTGTTATTAACTTAACCCCTCAAGAGGTTCTGTTTTTAGCTGATTAAATTTAAGGAAAATCGATGTGTCTAATGTAATCAATAATCAAAATCCAGACTGATTGTTTATTGCACAAGCAAAGCTCAGGTTAACTATCAGAGCGTGAAAACACAACGATTACGGTGCTTTAGTTTGGTATCAAGATGACATACAGCTATAATCCAACAAAATAGTAAAAGAGATCCATTATGGCAGTTCCTACTCGTTCACAAATCACCCCAGGCACCGAAGTTAATATCGTTTTAAAACAAGATCAGCGTAGCGGCACATTAACGCAAGGTGTTGTTGAGCGCCTTTTGACTAAATCACCCAATCATCCGCATGGTATTAAAGTGCGCTTAGAGGATGGTCAAGTAGGGCGAGTGAAAGAGATTTTGTCATGAGTGCACTTACTTTAAGCGAATTCTGGCAATTAGTTACCGTTGCAGATAGAACCGCAGAGCCAGAATCAGTCAGTGAACGTTTAAAAGGTTTACTTACAGATTTAAGCGATGCACAGCTCATTGAATTTGATAAACAATTTAGCATTTGTATGCGCCAAAGTTATACTTGGGAGTTATTTGGTGCTGCGTTTGTAATGGCCGGTTGCAATGATGAATACGGTTTCTCAGAATTTCGTTGTTGGTTAATTTCTCGTGGTGAAGCAGCTTTTAATGCTGCGCTTGAAAATGCTGATTCTTTGGCTGATTGCACTCCTGTTTATCATTTAAACGAGCAGCCTTATCCTTACTTAGATGAGTATGATTTGATCGCTGGTTTATTATATGAACAGCGTAATGAAGACGAATTACCCTTTGCTCCTTCAGGCCTTGATCAACCTAAAGGTAAGCGCTTTAAAGATAAGCCTAAATTTTTAAAGCTGGCATATCCGCAACTATTTGCTAAATATTGGCAGTAACATAATATTAAAAACCAACCATGACTCAGTATACTGGCTGGTTTTTATTTTAATCACCGTAGCTATGCTATGCTGAGTATATAAATCAATAAATGTCAGGTATTTAATGCGCTATCGTAAAGTATTACTGTGTTTAGTGTCGGTTTGTTTAACTACAGTTGTCAGTGCTAAAACTGAGCTGCCAAGTAATAAAAGTCAGTTTATTAATTTATTCAATACTAAGGTTGGTAGTTATCAATTGGTATCAGGTGAGGCTAAAATGTGTGCTGGTGGACAGTTAGCATGGCTTGATGCAAATGAGCCTGATCTTGGCTTTAAGCTCGGTGATGAAATTATTTTTAATAACTTACACCATGGCACACAAACGAATAAAGTCGCTAACTTTTGTTTGGTCACTACTAAGTATAAATACACCACGCAAAGCATTACCATGTCACTACGCCATACTCGCTGTGAAAACGAGACAGATAATTTAGACACGAGCCAAACGCTGCGTTTTATTTCGCCTACAACGCTTGCGTACAGTGTAGAGAGAAGTAATGTTCGTTGTCAGTTTGAACTACAACTTTAAATTTAACGATAATGTGAGTTTTTTATAAATCACAACTTATTTTCGGTAAATGCTGCCAACGCGTTGTGTACTGAGGCGATAAAAATGCACGCTTCATATGCCATGCTTGGCTTTGTTGTTGACTTGCGAGAGTTAGCGTGTCGTAGCCGTATCGCTTATTAATTGAATCTAAACACTCCATTAGTTTTATGTTGTCTTGGCTAGGAGCAAATAGGTCGGGTTGTTGAAACTGTTGTGAACTAAGCTCGAGTGCACCCACACCACATTTATAAAAACGGACGTTGTGTTGATATAGCTGCGTAAATATTTCGCTAATTGCTTTAGCAAATACACGGCTATCTGCGCTAGATACGGGTAACTCATACACTAATGATTTTTTATAGTAATGTGACTCATGGGGCGAGCTTGCCACAAATAGTAACAGGCGTTTAGTTAAGGAGCGTTGCTGACGTAGTTTGCGAGCGACAATAATACTGTGATTGATCAACGCTGTTTTTAATGCAACCGGATCAGTTAAACGTTCACCAAAACTACGGGTCGAAAAAATTTCACGCTTATCTTGGCGTACATCATCCCAATTTAAACACACAATGCCATTTAGCTCATTAACTGTACGCTCAAGCACGACGCTAAATAAACGTTTCATACGTTGTGGTGTTTGTTTGGCTAAATCAAGCGCGCTGTGAATGTTAAGTAGTTTGAGTTTTTTAGCTAAACGTCTGCCAACGCCCCATACATCAGCTACATCCATCGCGGCTAAAATATGTTGTCGTGCTTGTTCGCTATCAATCACTGCAATTCCATTAAAACCTTTGAGCTTTTTAGCAGCATGATTTGCGGCTTTTGCCAATGTTGGTGTAGGGCCAAAGCCAACTCCAACAGGGAGTTTTGTTTCGCGCCAAACTGTGCGACGAATTAACTGGCCATACTGATGCCAGTCATTAATGAGTGGGGTAAAGCCGTTAAACTGCAAAAATGCTTCATCAATCGAATATACGTGTTGGGTGTCGCAAAAACGGCTGATCACATTCATCATTTTATCGCTTAGATCCGCGTACAACTCATAATTAGATGAGCGAATAACCACCTTATGTTTGGCCAGTAAATGTTTAACTTTAAAGTAGGGCTGAAACTTAGGGATATTTAAGCGCCGTGCGATAGGACATATCGCACAAATGCAGCCATCGTTATTGGTTAATACCACAACAGGTTTTGAGCGGATCGCTGGATCAAATACTTTTTCAGCGCTGGCGTAAAACGCCACTGCATCCACTAAGCAATACATTGGCGCAGCTCAGCACTAGAGCGATGTAATCGAATCGAACGAGTAACCACACCTTCTAATTGAAATTCATCACTATCAGTCAGTTGCACTGGGGGATATAAGTCCGATGCAGAGAGTAGCCGTGCATTAGTTTTATCTAATAATTTACAAACAAATAAACCATTTAAGTTAGCTACAATGACATCACCATTTTTAGCTTCTTCGGCGCGATCAACCAATAATAAATCGCCGTCAAAAATACCGACCTCTTGCATTGAGCAGCCGGATGCCACACCAATAAACGTCGCATCGGGGTGTTTGATCAATAGCTGATCCAGTGATAAACCAAGTTCTTTATACTGAGCAGCAGGTGATTCAAACCCGCATACGCCCGCTTCGATATAAATAGGAATAACAAACATAAATAATTAACCAAACACATATACTGTATAAGTGTACAGTATATGTGTTTTAGTTAACTTATGCCAAGTAATGAAGTTGCGATCACTGCATATTTTTAATCATTTTTTGAGCAGTATCTAAAAAGTCATTGATTTGTTGAGAGTTTAAGTTTTTGCACATTTGCTCATTAACATGCTGTTCGGCGTTTAATAGTTTGTCATAAAGAGCATGACCTTCAGAGGTAAATGATAAGATAAAGCAACGCTTATCGTGCTCACTGGCATCTTTGTCAATCAGCTTTAATGTAATTAGTTCTTTAACTAAGCGTGCAATTTGCGCTTTATCGCGCTGGGTTTGATTCACAATATCGTTAGCAGTGCAGTGAGTTGTCGCTGCAATAATATGTAGGCAACGCACATGCATTGCGTTTAACCCAAGCTCACCTGCATTAATAGCTTCTCGTATGGTAACGCGATAATTTTGCATTAAAGCAAATAATGTATTGGCCAATGAAGAGTTCATAATAAATCCATAATGGTTGACAAAGTCAATTAAATTGCTATAGTTGATTTTATCAACCAATGGGGCGTTGTGCAATTAAACACGTAAATAAACCTTCTGAGGAGATCAAAATGAGTAGAAAAGTACGTCGTGCAACCGTAATAAGCACAACAGCGATAGCCCCGCATTTAAAGCGTCTGGTTGTTGGCTCAGATGAGTTTCATGATTTTCCTGCGGATCAACAAGGTGCGTACGTAAAAGTACTATTACCACATGCTGGACAAGATGAGGTTGAAATTGACCTCAAAGCAGCTGAACCTGCACCTAAGCGCTCATATACAATCAGAGCTATAGATACTATTAACCATACAATTACGCTTGATTTTGTCGTCAATCAGCATCGTGGTATCGCAACTGATTGGGCTAAACAAGCAAAGCCTGGTGATAAACTCGCAATTGCAGGCCCTGGCCCTAAAAAGCTTGATGATTTTAGTCAGTCGCAGTATTTGATGATTGCTGATTTAACCTCAGTTAATGCTATTAACGGGTATTTACAGCAACTACCTGCAACAGCTGATGTTGATGTGATCATTCATGTTGCTGACTCGCAGGATGTTATCGAGCTCGATACAATCAAAGCACACAGCAAACACACTATAAATTGGTTAATTACAATGCAGCCGCAAATAGATGTGGTTGATCAGGCTTCAGTGCTATTGAATCAATATACGCAAAAACCATTGATTTTCATGGCGCTAGAAGCTGCTATTGTGCGCACCATTAAAGATTTAGCGATTGATAAATATGCAATACCGCGTGAGAAGATTGTCTGCTCAGCGTATTGGAAGCAAGGTGTTGATGCAGATGGCAAGCTAACGGTTTAATCACATTATTAGCAGCAAGTAAGGGAATTAGAGTGCATACCCATGAGAGGAAGTTTACTTAAACAAAATAAGCGTCTCACAGCACTTACTTTAGAATAAGTAAACTTAGGTATGCACTCAGGTTCGGTGTCGAGACGTTAAAGAGTCTTAACTAATCGATTTAAGTATTTAACCATTCTAGCGGGCTAAATAAAGCGCTCACTGTATTAGTAGTTTTTGATGTAGAGCAAGAAAAAATAGCTAAGCCTTTATTGTGTGTTTGATTGTAGCAATGTCTATCTCGACAATTGCTCCACGCTTTTGGATCACTTGGGCGGCCAGTAAATTACCCGCTTGTGCACATTGTTTTATAGGTTGCTCTGTTAACCACTGGGCTAAAAAGCCGGCGTTAAATGAGTCACCTGCGGCGGTAGTGTCGATCACTTTTTCTACAGCGACAGTATTAAACAGCTCGACTGAAATTGAATTATCAAGGTGTTTTTTACTGTATTGGCAGCCATCTGCGCCGAGTTTTACAACGACCTCGTGAGCGCCTTGTTGGTGCAAACGCTCGGTACATTGCGCAACATTACTATCTCCCCATAATTGTGCTTCATCGTCAAAGGTCACTAATGCTAAATCGGCTAGTGCGTATGCTTTATTATTGGCAAGGTGGCAGTGCATTTTGCTTGACCATAATGCAGGGCGATAGTTGCTATCATAAATAATTTTTATCCCTTGCTGTTTTAGTAACGCTAAATGGCTGAGTAAAGTATGGCAATCTTGCTCTGCTAAAATTGCCAGCGAGATCCCCGATAAATAAATAGCATCAACTTCGGCAAGGCTGGTTAGTACTTTTTTAAAATCAGTATGTTGCAATAAATATTTAGCGGCTGAGTCGCTACGCCAATACTGAAAAGTACGCTCCCCTGACACATCGTTTTGAATCATATACAAACCCGGTTGTTTGTTATGACTGAGCAGCACATTGTCAGTATTAATATGGTGAGCTTGCCATTTTTCAATCAGTGCACGACTTAGTGGATCAGTGCCCATGGCACTGACGTAATTGACGTTTACTTCATTGCCTGCGAGTTTTTTTAAGTAAATGGCGGTATTCATGCTATCGCCGCCATAATTTTGTTGCATGGCAGTAAATGGTTGGCCGCTAAGCTCAACCATACATTCGCCAATAATTGCGATGGACTTAGGTGTCATTTATAACGTCACTCCTTTTTTCCAAATAGCGACTTCACGAATGTCGTTTATTTCATTGCAAGTTGGCTGGCCGTTTACGATGTTGACTAGCAGTTCAACAAACTCCCCGTGGACTTGCTCCATTGAGACATCGTTAATTAAAACGCCAGCGTCAAAATCTATCCAGCGTTTTTTCTTATTGGCAAGTTCTGAATTAGTAGCAATTTTTAACGTTGGCACAAATCCACCATAAGGCGTACCGCGACCAGTGGTAAATAACACCATATGACAACCTGCAGCACCAAGTGCGCTGGTGGCAATAGGGTCGTTACCTGGTGCATCCAATAGATTTAATCCAGGTATTTGCAGGCGCTCACCATAGTGCAAAACCGCTTGTACTTTGCTGGTGCCGGCTTTTTGCGTACACCCTAACGATTTATCTTCTAAGGTAGTGATCCCGCCTTTTTTATTACCTGGCGACGGATTTTCATAAATCGGTTGATTATGAGCTTTGTAATAACCTTTAAAGTTATTAACCATGTTAACGAGCTTGTTAAAGGTTTCTTCGTCTTTACAGCGCGACATTAATAAAGTTTCAGCACCAAACATTTCAGGTACCTCGGTTAATACCGTTGTGCCACCTTGAGCAATTAAATAATCTGAAAAATAACCCAGCATCGGATTCGCCGTGATACCAGACAAACCATCGCTGCCACCACATTCAAGGCCAAACTTTACTTCAGATAAAGTACCCGGTTGACGTTTATCTTGTTTTACTTGGGCATAAATTTGTTCAAGTAGCGCAACGCCTTCTTCAATTTCGTCATCCGCTTGTTGGGTGATCAAAAACTTAATTCGGCCTTCATCGTAATCCCCTAAGCCATCACGAAATGCCGGTAATTGATTATTTTCACAGCCTAAGCCAACGACTAAAGCGCCACCAGCATTTGGATGCAGTGCCATGTTTTGTAGCAGTATCCGTGTTGTGTCTAAATCATCGCCCAGCTGAGAGCAGCCAAACTGGTGAGGAAACGCATAAATGCCATCAATTTCTAATTGTGGATGACGCAGTTTAAACTCTTTGATCATTTGGTTGATCATGCCATTAACACAGCCTACCGTAGGGATCAGCCAGATTTCATTACGAATGCCAATTTCACCGTTTTGTCTACGATAAATATTTACTTCAGGCGAAGGGGTCGCTTCACTTTGCTCAATAAACTCAGGAATATACTGATAATCCAGTTCATCATTGAGGGTGGTTTTAACGCAATGGGTATGCACCCAACCGCCTTTTTGAATATTCTCTAGGGCAAAGCCAATGGGGGCACCGTATTTAATAACATTCTCTTGTTTATTAATATCACGCAGCGCCACTTTATGGCCTTTATCAATGTTCTCATTGACTAAGATCTCTTCGCCATCAACGGGCAATATTTCACCAGCGGTGATATTACGCATTGCAATGGCAACATCATCAGTTGGGTGTAGTTTAATTAATGGTTTCATATTATTGGCCTAACTGGTTAGTAAGCGTAGTAGCTACACCTTCAGTGAGCATATTACGTAGGTGAGCTGTAACGGTGGCAGTTAATTCAGGAAGTTCATTTAAATCACTTTCCCAATGCCATTGTGCCCCTAGTACTTGTTCAACAAGCGTGTTTAAGGATAGGGTGTTGTTATCAAAGTCATGCCACAGGGTATTAAATAGTTCTAGCCATTGTGGTGCATCGCTCAATTCAATTTGCTGCTCATTACGTAGGCCTTTATACATCAAAATTTGCCCTGCAATAGCCAATGCCATCATATTCGGTACGGCGTTATTTGTTTTCACATAGGTGTGCAACTGCGGCAAAATACGGGTCTTAAATTTAGTCATACTGTTGAGTGAAATAGCCAGTAATAAATGGCAAATATACGGATTTCTAAAGCGGTTCAGTACATCATTGGCAAAGCGCTTTAATTCATCTTCAGGTAAATCAAGAGTGGGAATAATTTCAGCAAAGATTAATTGTGTTAGGTATTTTTCAAACAAAGGATCGGCCAGCGCATCGCCCACAGAATCAATGTTCGCCATGTAAGCTAGTGGCACTAAAGCCGTATGAGCACCATTTAAAATACCGACTTTTTGTTGTTTGTAAGGTGAAATATCATCAACAATTTTTATATTTAGATCACTGTCTTGCAAGCATAATAATTCAGCTAGATGCTGCGGTCCTTGAATAACAAACAAGTGAAAGTACTCAGCGGTCACCATAAAGTTATCTAAATAACCTAACGATTCTTGTAGTTGTTGATGCTCATCACGGGGGAAGCCAGTGACAATACGGTCAACTAAGCTTGAGCAAAAGTGGTTAGCTTCATTCAACCAGCTTGAAAACGCCTCAGGTAGTTGCCAAAGTTGGCAGTATTGAAACACGATTTCTTTGAGTTTCTCGCCGTTGTAGTCAATTAACTCACAAGGGATGATCACCATGCCGCTGTCAGCTGAGCCGTTAAAGTGATTAAAGCGATGGAACAACCACTGCGTTAATTTAGCTGGGAATGCTTTAGCGGGAGCGTCATCGAGTTTATCAGTATCAATATATTCAATACCAGCTTCAGTGGTATTTGAAAAAATAATTTTCAGATCCGGATTCTCAGCTAATGCCATATAACGCGGAAAATCTTTATAGACAGGAATTTCTTCATTGATTGAACTAATAATACGGTGATCGGCGACGGTTTCACCTTGCTCGTTTAAGCCACGAATAATAGTGGTATACAAACCATCTTGAACATTAAGTAAAGGAATTGCGTCATAATCAATAGGGCGGATCACCGCAACGCCGGCGTTTAGATCACTTGTTTCATTGAGTTTATCAATTTGCCAATCGATAAATGCACGCAAGAAATTCCCCTCACCGTATTGCATTATTTTTGTTGGGTATTTGTTTTTATTAAAGTTTTTTCTATTCAGTGCTTGCATAATATGAACCTATAAACGTTATATGGGCTGATTGATATTTACATCTTAGCCATATTTGCCACCGGTGGCAAATAATATTTGACAAATTGCCACCGGTAGCGAAGAATGGGTATTAACAAGTTTAGTCAATTCAGTTTACATTGAATTAGTAATTACGTAATAAACACTTTATACAGGAATTTAAAATGACAGCCACTTTGTTTGATCTAACTTCAAAAACGGCACTCGTCACCGGTGCAAGCCGCGGACTGGGTCAACAAATTGCACTGGGTTTAGCAGCTGCTGGCGCCAAGGTTATTTGCAGTAGTAGTAAAGAGCACGGCTGCCAAGCAACGTGTCAGATGATCAAAGAGCGCGGTGGTGAGGCGTATGATTATGCAGCTGATTTGAGTAATACGGATTCAGTGAATGCCTTAGCAGCTACAGCCTTAGCTAATCATGGCGGTATTGATATTTTGGTTAATGTTGGCGGCACAATATTTCGCAGCCCTGCGGTGGATTACCCGTATGAGCAATGGCAGAACGTGATGAAAGTAAACCTTGATGCCAGTTTTTTATTGGCCCAAGCGGTTGCGCCAAACATGATCAAACAAGGGTTTGGCAAAATAATTAATATTGCCTCAATGCTGTCATACAGCGGCGGTATGACAGTCCCAGCATATACCGCGAGCAAACATGCGGTAGCGGGTCTTACTAAAGCGCTGGCAAACGAATGGGCGCAACACAATATTCAGGTTAATGCTATTGCGCCAGGTTATTTTAGAACCGATAACACCCAAGCATTACAAGATGATGCCGCTCGTAATAGTGAAATTGAAAAGCGTATCCCTGCGGGGCGTTGGGGTGAAGCAGAAGACTTAATTGGTTCAGCCATATTTTTATCATCAACAGCCAGTGACTATGTCAATGGCCATATTCTCGCGGTTGATGGTGGCTGGTTAGCACGATAATTTTTAATTTTAGGTAGCATGTTATGAGCACACAAATAGAGTCACGTTATGCCGTTGGTCCAAATGAAGTTAAAGGCTATGACACCCAACAGTTAAGAGATGAGTTTTTGGTCGACAAACTCATGCAAGAGAACACCATTTATTGGTTATACACCCACTACGAGCGTTTTATGGTGGGCAGTGCGGTGCCAACCAGCGCACCGCTTAGGTTAGAAACGGTAGACAACTTAAAAGCAGCAAACTTTTTAACAGGTAGAGAGCTTGGTGTGATCAATGTTGGCGGCAGCGGCACGGTGACTGCTGATGGAGAAGATTTTCAGCTTGGCTATAAAGATGCCTTGTATTTAGGTAAAGATACCAATGAGGTGCTGTTTAGTAGTCATGACAGTGGCAATCCTGCAAAATTTTATCTTAATTCTGCACCAGCTCACCACAAATATCCAAATAAGTTAGTGACGCGTAATGATGCCAATGTATTGCATTTAGGTGCGCTTGAAACCTCCAATGAGCGCAATATTAATCAGATGCTGATCAATACCGTAGTACAAACATGCCAACTACAAATGGGGCTAACGGAATTAAAACCAGGCAGCGTCTGGAATACCATGCCAGCTCATCAGCATGATCGTCGCAACGAAGTGTATTTTTATTTTGAAGTGCCAGAGCAGCAAGCGGTGTGTCACTTTATGGGCGAGCCGACTGAAACACGCCATATTTGGGTACATAACGAGCAAGCAGTGGTATCGCCACCGTGGTCAATTCACTCAGGTGCTGGCACACAAAACTACAGTTTTATTTGGGGCATGGCTGGTGAAAACCTCGATTATGATGATATGGATAAATATCAACCGAGCGAGCTGAGATAATCAGCTCTTTTATGATCATATAGCGATAAGAAGAAATAATAATGAATAGAAATCTTCTCATAAAGATAATGCTAGTTTTGTCGTTATTTTTGCTAACTAGTTGCACTGATGACAAAAAAACAGTGCGATTAACTTTGGCACATACATTAGACACCCGCCATGTGGTGCATCAAGCAATGGAATATATGGCTGAACGTTTGGCATTTTATTCAAATGGCACAATGGAAATTGTTATCTATCCAGGTGGTCAGTTGGGGTCTGAACGTGAACTCATTGAGTTGTTACAAATTGGAAGTTTATCAATCACTAAAGTATCGGCAAGCCCGCTGGAAGGCTTTGTACCTGAGATGAAAGTGTTTGGCATTCCGTATTTGTTTCGCGATAGTGAACATTTTTGGCGTGTACTTAAAAGTGACTTAGGCACCGATCTACTTAATAAAGTGAGCACTGCAAGGCTTAAAGGTTTGGGCTATTACGATGCAGGCAGCCGCAGCTTTTACACCACCAATGGCGCGATTAATACCCCAGATGATTTAATAGGTAAAAAAATTCGCGTGTTAAATAGCCCTACAGCAGTAGCAACAGTGCAGGCTTTAGGCGGCGCTGCAGCACCGATTGCATGGGGCGAATTATATGCCGCACTGCAACAAGGTGTAGTTGATGGCGCAGAGAACAATCCGCCAAGCTATTACTTATCTCGTCATTACGAAATCGCTAAATATTATTCGCTGGACGAACATACCTTTGTTCCAGATGTAATTTTAGCAAGCTTAGAAGTTTGGAACTCACTTAACAACGAACAACAACAGTGGTTAACCCAAGCGATGGCCGACTCTGTTGAGTACCAACGTTCATTGTGGCAAAACGCATCTGATGAGGCGCTTAAAGCAGTTATCGCAGAAGGCGTACAAGTGACCTACCCTGACAAACAAGCGTTTCAAGATAAAGTGGCTGATTTTCATGCTTCGTTCGCTGATACAGCGGTTGCAGCTCACATTAAAAAAATAAAAAGCATGTAGGAGCAAACAATGCGACAACTCAACACACACTTAAATCGCATCATAGAGCGATTACTGATTTTGGCCATGATAGCAATTGTAACCGTTGTTTGTTGGCAAGTATTTTCACGATTTATTTTACGTGCACCGAGCTCATACACCGAAGAGTTAGCGCGTTTTATCCTGATTTGGATTGGTGTCTTGGGCGCTTCGTATGCGTATCGTACTAAAGCACATTTAGGACTTGATCTGTTTTATCAAAAAATGATCCCGTCACTTAGGTATAAGTGTTCATTTGTAATCGAAATCTGCGTGCTGATCACAGCATTAAGTATTTTAGTGTATGGCGGCAGCCAATTGATGATGCTGAGCTTTGAATTAAAGCAAACGTCAGCGGCGCTTGAGATCAACATGGGTTATGTGTATATCGTTTTACCGCTGAGCGGGGTGTTGATTGTGATTAATTGCATTGAAAACCTGATCAATTATGCACAGCAAAAATTCACGGAGGAAGCGTAATGGACTTAACAGCAATTGTTTTAATCGTTTGTTTTTTTGTATTGTTATTTATTAATGTACCTATTTCTTTGTGTATTGCGCTATCAACATTAGCAGCGCTATTAATGCACATTGATTTTACGCCTGCCACTACGACCATAGCCCAACAAATGGCCGGTGGCATTGATAGTTTCGCATTATTGGCAATCCCATTTTTTATCTTGTCTGGATTGATAATGGGTCAAGGCGGCATTGCTAAACGGCTGATTGAATGTGCTATGGCGATGATAGGCTTTTTACCCGGCGGCCTGGCACTCGTAAATGTAATGTCGTGCATGTTATTTGGTGCAATATCAGGCTCTGCCGTTGCAGCCACATCGGCGATTGGTAGTTTTATGGTGCCAGAAATGAAAAAACATGGTTACAGTGCCAGTTTTGCTGCGGCGGTTACCGCAAGTGCAGCCACTACGGGCATGTTAATACCACCGAGTAATATTTTAATTATCTATGCCATCGCCAGTGGTGGGGTGTCGATTGCGGCATTATTTATTGCCGGCTACTTACCGGGTATTTTAGTAGGGCTGGCATTGATGATTGTTTGCGCTATTTACTCGATTAAAAACAACTACCCAGTAACAGCAAGACTGCCATTTAACATTGTGATGAAAAAAATACTCGCAGCTTTGCCAAGCTTGTTGCTTATTTTTATTGTTATTGGCGGCATTATTGGCGGTGTATTTACCGCAACTGAAGCCGGCGCTATTGCCGTTATTTATGCTTTAATACTGTCGGTATTTATCTACAAAGAAATCAATATAGCTGAAATGCCTGCTATATTACTAAAAGCTTGTGAAACAACGGCTATTGTAATGCTGATCATTGCCGCGTCTTCGGGCATGTCGTGGTTATTGTCATACACACATATTCCACAGCTGGTCAGTGAGTTCTTTTTAACACTCAGTGATAATCCGATTTTAATCTTGTTGTTAATCAATCTGATTTTAATTTTGGTTGGCGCGTTTATTGATATGACGCCTGCGGTATTGATTTTTACACCGATCTTTTTACCGGTAGCTGAGCAATTTGGTATGTCGCCGATTCAATTTGGGATTATGATTGTATTAAACTTATCAATTGGCTTGGTGTCTCCGCCAGTTGGGAGTGTGCTGTTTGTCAGTTGTGCGGTGGCGAAAACATCGTTACATAAAATAATTAAGCCAATGATGCCGCTGTATGCTGTGATGTTTCTGGTATTGATGTTGGTTACATATGTACCGGCGATCAGTGAAACGTTACCGCGTTTATTTGGTTTAATCGAGTAACTAACCTGAACTTGGGATAATTTATTTGCCAGCGTTTAGGCCAACTTAATCAAACAAATCTGTGATGGAGCTCAACAGCTCCATTTTTCTTTTAAATCAAAGTAGTCAATGTATAACAAGAGCTGACTAACTACTTCTATGGATCTACGGTTAGTGTTAAACTTTGCAATCATCCTAAATAGGAACTTTTATGTCAGTAACGATTAATGATGTAGCTAAGCTGTGTGGTGTTTCAAAGCGCACAGTTTCACGTGTGATCAACCGCTCTCCCGCTGTGGGTGAAGCGACGCGAGAGCGAGTGCTTAAAATTATCAGCGAAGTTGGTTTTTCTCCTGACAAACAAGCTCGGGGGCTGGCATCAAGTCGTTCTTACTTATTAGGTTTAATTTATGATAACCCCGATGCATTGTATATTGATCAGGTGCAACGAGGTGCATTAAGCGTCTGCTCTGAACTTGGCTATGAATTGGTTGTTCATCCTAGTTACTCTAAAAGTGCTGAATTTATTGACGATTGCCTGTCATTTATCTCTCGCTCTAAACTTGATGGCGTGATTATTTTACCGCCAGTATCTGAAAACAAAGAGTTAGCTGCAGCAATTCGTGAAGCAGGTTGTCCTTATGTGCGCTTAGCATCGGTAGATTTAGATGATGCTGATAACATTGTGGTCTCAGACGAACGCGCAGCAATGAAAGAAATGGCCAGCTACTTGGTTGAACTTGGCCATAAAGACATTGGTTTTATTTCTGGACCGCAGGTTTATCGTTCTTCAATTGAACGCTTAGCTGGATTTTTAGCTGAACTGCAACAATGTAATGTGCAACTGCCTGGAAATCGTATTATTGAAGGCAAAAATAGTTACGAAAGTGGTATTGAGTGCGCTATGACATTGTTAAGCACTGAACCAAGACCAACGGCCATTGTTGCTAACAACGACGAAATGGCGGCTGGGGTGTTACGGGTTGCCAGTAATTTAAACATCAAAGTACCAGAACAGCTATCAGTAGCAGGTTTTGATGATAATATTTTGGCTTCACGGATCATTCCATCGCTAACGACTATTCGAAGACCTGTACAAAATATGGCATGTTTAGCGGTGCAAAAACTCATCAATAAAAGCCAATCGACACAAAGTGAAAAAATTAAATTAGATGACGTAGTCACTCCTTATTTAGTGAAGCGTGAATCTACTAACAGATGCGCTAAATAGTACCGATTACCCCCCTCATAATAACCTTTTTGTTACAGACATATAAAGCGCCTAACTGACAGTAGGGCGCTTACTTCTATCCGTAATCCAATATACTTTTTTGATTTAATTAATGAGTTAATTAAATTTGAGGAGCACCTTTGATAAAATAGCATGAAATATCGCTGTTAAACCAAACGGCCGATATGCTGCTTAAAGGGTAAAATGCATAGCGCTCGTTTTTAATATCTGGAACATTTTGAGCGCTGTAAGCCCCGGCTGATATCAATTGTATTAAGTTACTGACCATTTATAGCGACAGATAAATACAGTGATAACAAGGCAGAAATTTTGATAGGGTGTTCTTGGCAATTACTCCTGCATTGCTCTACCTCCTGCATCTATGCAGTCGTACTTGAAAAATTACTAACTCAATTTAATAACGTTAACTTCATGCCCTAGCTCTTTAACCGCAGCGCCTGTTAATCTCTTTGTGAATTATTAACTTGAAGATTTTGTTGCGCAAAGAGAAAGGAATGATATGGATAAAAAAATACCCTTGCTGTGCGGGGCAAGGGTATTGGTAACTATCAAATTGTCTTAAAGCAGCGCTTGGCTGCTCTCATTACAACTACTGAATGGTTATCTCATCCAATGTGATAGTTGCTTCACTTTCCGTTCTGAGAGTGATGAATGAGGTTGCTGTGGCTACCAACCCATCGACGGTGTACGTTTGACCAGGGACGAGCTCTTCAAGTTTTACTGAATAAAACTTTGAAGAGCCGCCATGGATCGAATTAGCGCTACCTGAGGTATTGTTATCTACATATATTTGGAAGCTTTTTGCGGTGTTACCTGCTACAGCCGCAACTTTAAAGCTCACTTGATAGTTGTTACTTAAATCAAGTAGACCCGTTGTGCTTGCATCCGCTGAGGTGGTATTCACCGCAGGGGTGGTATTGGCAATGCTAATACGTGCACCTGTCATGGTTAGTTGCCCAGCGGATACATCGATTGTGCCAGTGACACGATGAAACAGCGGGGTCCCCGTACCCGCTAAACCTGATAGGTCGCGGTAGCTATTACTAAAAAATTCGTCAGCATTTGCTGCGGCAAAATTTTCAGTAAATGGTAAACCAAGCGGCTGTTGCACAGGTGGCTCACTTGGCGCTGCAATGTCTGGGATGTCTAAATCGCTTTGATCTATTTTACCAATACCGGCATGGGCAATAACATGCGCTTTAACGTCCATTACTGGAGTTAACTTATACTCGTAAGGTGCTTGGTATGAGCTGGTGGGTGTCATACCTGTAGCAGTAACCTCTGCTGCCACATCGCCGTCAGCCACATCACCCCAAGTAACGCCTTCACCTAGGTAGTTACCAGAGGTATTCCAATAACCAATTACTTTTGAGTAAAAAGAGACCACAGGATTTTTAGTATGCTCAAAGTAGTTATTCTCAATATGTAGCTCTGCGCCCATTCGTGAGTTAATCGCGCTAGAGGTGATATTGTTATAATAGTTGTTGAATATATGGCCTAGACCAAATCTAAACAACGGAACACGCGATATGATGTTTTCAAAGCGGTTATGGTGAAAGGTAATATGACGATTCTTGTTGCTGCTCGAGTCATCATCACTGTGACCATGGAGTGACGTTTTCCAGCTATCGTGAATATAGTTATATGAAATGGTAATGTTTTCAGCACCCGATTTAGAATCGATTAAACCATCATAATAATCTTGATCAACATTTAACGATGAATAGAGTTCGTTATGATCAATCCAGATATTCGCGGTAGGTTTATTTTCATCACCTTCAATCGAAATACCATCTTTACCGCCGGTAAGTACTTCATGGATTTTTAAGTTTTGGATAATGATGTTATTAGCACGACGAATAGCAATGCCGATACCACTTAGCTCACCACGATCTGCCACACCAATGATTGAGATATTATCCATATCTTTAATTTCGATAGAAGAATTATCGCCGCCACTGTTTGCATCAGTAATGACACCGTCGACATAAATAGTCACTGGAACACCTGATGATTTTGCTTGTGCTAAAGCCGATTTAAGCGCTGTGCCATTATCAACGGTCACGACTGTTCCACCTTCGCCACCGGTTAGGTTAAAATTATAACCAGCAAAACCCAGACTATTATTCACCGGTGTAATTGCAATTGGCTCATCTGGCAAGATTGGGATTGCTAGTGGTTCAGGTGTCCAACCTTGGCCATCATTAAAGCTTGCAAAAATAGCATTACGCTCAAGTAAGTTAACCACGTCGCTGTCTTGCATAATGTAACCGCCAACACGGGCACTTAAATCAAGGGCATTACCTGCTAAATCCATGCTGCCATACTCGCGCCAGCCACTGGTAGCCGTTGCAATTTCTGGATTTGGTGCAGGTTGACTGTTAACACCTTGCACAGCCCAACCTGAGGTTGCAATGTGGGTATCAAACTTATTATTGATAAGCGTTATGTTATCGAAATATGTGTCACTGCCACCACTGCGTGCAATATAGGTTGAATTATCTAACACATCATTGCCAATTGGTCCTGGGCCATGAGTAAAACTACTGTTTAAAAAGATAAAGCCAGGATCTGTTTGCACAGGTACGCGTGCTTGTAATACATAGCCTCCAGAGGTGTCTTTCGTTGGGTCATTGTCTTTAGAGTCACCTATAGTGCGTATTTCACTGCTTTCAAATAATGCGGTAACTGGGTAGCCCCAAATAAAGTCAACATTACCAGCAACTAAGCTGTTGTAGAACCAGCTATAACCTTTCAGTAATAGGGTATCTTGTTCGCTAATAAAGCTGGCATTATTAGCCACTAAACGACCATTACTATTAAAGTAAATTGTTTCAGCTTGGTTTGAATCAACCTTGTTACGCAAATGCGTGTTTTTCAATGTTAGGTTGTTGATCACTAACATATCCGCACCTTCAACTAAGAATACACCACGACCGCCACCCGGTGTGCCAGAACCTACAGGCGCACTGCCACCTGAGCCACCATTGAGTGTTTCGAAGTTTTCGTACTGAATAATAGTATTGTCTTGGCTTTGCCCTTGTATAGTTACGTTATTTTTATTACGTAAGAATAGCAGTTCATTATATACACCATCTTTGACTGAAATGGTGGTTTGCTCATCTTTAGCAAGATTTGCCATTGCAAAGTTAAGTGCACCTTGCACGGTTCTAAAGTCAGCTACACCGTCATCATCAACCAATAGTTGATTGCTTGCCGGCGTTGTCACTTTAGTGGTGAACGTCCATTGGCTATTATCACCGAGGCCAATAAAATCAGTACCGTTGAGTTGTGCGCCTAATACCACATCATCACCAATGACAACACGATAAGTATGGCCATATTCAAGCACATTATTATGCGGTTTAATGGTTAAGGTATTGCCTTCAATTGTGAGCGGGTAGTAGTACACAGAGCGGACTTTATCCTGGCCGGTGTAGCCTATCACATCGACATTTTTACCCACTTTGAGGGTATCAACTAGGGTGTTGTCGTTTTGCTTATAAATACGAACTTCACCTAAACTACCAAAGGTAGGGGCGTTATCAAAAGTAAGCGATAATTGGGTATCAACAAATTGGTTATCGCTAGCAATCGCTGGCATTACTTTAGCTGTTAAATCACCATAGTCAGCAGTTGGCATAACAAAGCCTTCTGCAACAGAGACTTTAATAGTACGGGTAATACTTGGGTCTGAATCCGATACAAATGTGACCGTTGCATCGCCTGCAGCAATCGGTGTAAGGGTGATCGCATTTGCATCGATTGCAACGCTCACCACTGCTTCATTGCTTGAAGTGACCGTGTAGGTGTCGGCTGTGATACCGTCGTTTTTAATCGCTGTAACGTTGATCAACAATGGATCCATACTGGTACTTGTGTCCCAATTAGGCTCTTTGTAATCAAGGGTTAACTGAATTGGCTTGATGCTAGGGTCGCCCACTTTTACATCATCAATTTCAAACGAACGATTATTCGTAAACACACCAATTAAGCCACGCGCTGTATAGCTGCTATCAGTCGCAGAGCCCATTTTCTCACCATCTAAGTATACGGTAAGTTGATCATCAATCATCTCAAAGCGAGTGGTGTACCAAACGCCATCTTCTGTAGCGCCTTTTTCACCGAGTAAGATTGGTGATTTTGTTTGCACTGGACGCGAAATTGATCCTTCGCTACTAACGGCAACTTCCACTTGCGTACTGCTTGATGAGTTTTGCACATTTAAGCCACCGGCGTACCAATTACCGGCATTTAAATAGCGTGCCATCAAAAAGATCTGCTTATTGGCCGTTGTAGAGTTCTGACGTGGGCGAATTTTCGCTTCAACAAAGTAGTTACCTGTCGCAGGTACGTTTGCCATAGCTTCTTCAGTGGCTAAAATTAGCTCGCCACCAGCACCGCCTGCGGTGTATCGCATCATGTTATTACCCATAATGTCGAGTACATCAAACTCACCCATTGGGGCTTCTGTGTTATCTGGCTTGGCTAAAATTTGCCAATTATTTAAATCACCATTGTCAAAGTCATCACAAAAATACAGTTCAGGTGCATCCGTGCAGCTAAATTCAGATGGATCTTTAACATACTCAACTCTGAGGTTATTGATAACCACAGTGCCGCCTGTTTCGGTACGTAACTGTAAAAATGAATTTTTAGTCGCAAGCTTTCCGGGTACTGTTAAAGTTTGACCAGGGGTAAGCGAGTTGATCAATTCATTATAAAAACGTGAGTCATTACCATGGATTGATTTAGAACTGCTTGATGAGTTGTTATCCACATAAATTTGGAATTTATTATCACCTTCAGGGTCACTTATACTGACAATATCCATCACCACTTGATAAGGACGAGACAAATCCAGCGCTCCACTGGTGGTGGTATCCGTTGCTGCTGTTTCAATACCTGGGGTGGTGTTACCTAATGTGAAACGACCTCCATTGAGTTCTAATCCAGTATCAATCACAGTGACTGAGCCGCCTGTTTTGCTAAACATGGGGATTTCATCGCCGTTTGCATCAATAATTTTTTGATGATCAACAGAGAAAATATCCGCAGTAAGTGCGGTAAAGTCAGTGGTAATTGGTAATTCTACTGTTGGGATCTCACCTTCCACAGGAGGATCAATCGGTGGTTCAACCGGCGGTTCAACATCTGGTACGTCGGTTGCCACTGTTTCAATGGTTAAGTTATCAATGACAATCATTGCCGCTGAATCAGTGCGTATTTGGAAATATGAATTTTTAATCTCAGGATTTAAAATACCGCGGGCATCGACATGAGTCAGATCAGGGCCAGTATTTACATCTTCGCCTGGAATGTAGGTATATGAAAACCGTTGACCTGCAGGGGTGTTGGTTTCGTTTATGTCTTTACCATAAAACTTTGAAGCACCGCCATGCACTGAATTACTTTGACTGGCAGTATTATTATCAATATAAAGCGATAATCCACCAGCACTATTATGAGAAACAACATCAAAGCTAATGGTAAACCCTTCGCTTAAATTATAAATCCCCACACCTGAGTTATCAGTCGCTGTTGATTCTTTGCCGGGCAGGGTATTACCGATGGTAATACGGTCGCCTTCAAGAATTAGTTGGCCTGCTACATCGTCAATTTTTGCACTACCGCCACTTTTAAAATATAACGGGCCGCTGCCTTGCTCATCCGATAAGCTTTTATAGCTCGATGAGAAAAATGTTTCAGTGTCAGTATCAAACTCTTCAATTAAGGCTAAACCAGCTTGCTGAGCTAAATCGTTGAGTTTGATTAACTCTTCTTGAGCTTGTTGTTCGGAGAACACTAAAATATTGTTTTTAGCATCATCATTACTATCACAAGTAAGCACCAGTGTTGCCAATGCACTTGGATCGCTGGTGGCACAAACACTATAGGTATTATTAACCGTATTATGGGAACGAGAAATTATATACTCAGTGGTAGCAGACTCGCCCTCAACTGAGGTCAGTGCAAGTACGCGATTACCAAATAAAAACGAATAATTGCCTGTTACTGTTTCGCTACCATCCACTACTTGGCTGAATGTGCCACTAAGGTTTGCTTCATCAACGGGTGTTAATATCAACTGTGCAATACTTGCCTCACTGCCTTGTACTAATGGGTTATACAATGTTCCGCTAAAATCGGCAGTATTAAATGCTAAAGGTTGGGTGCTGTTGTATTGCTTAAAAATAAAATCAACAAAGTGCACAATCGCTTGATCAGCTGGAATTAAGGTATTATTAGCTGAGCCTGCATCAGCGAGCCACGCATTAACGTTTGCCTCAAACTCATCGCTACTAAAATAGTCCGTAATCGTTTGTCCTTCGGCTAAAGTCATAACGGCTGCTTGTGCTGCTTGCTCGCTGATGGTGATGCCATTGCTAGGATCACCATCAACATCTAGTGACTGTAATAAACGCAAACTATTAATAACAGCAGGATGAAACACGGTATCTGTCGAAAATAAAGCAAGTGGAGTTAATACATTGGCGGCAGAGACCGTAGGGAAGGTAAGTGCACCAATTGAGAAATCGATAGCTTCACCTCTAAAGTAATCGAATTGTCCATTTGCGTTTGTTACACCATTGCTTATTGATGGGCTGTTGTAGGTTAAACCAGCAACAGGGCTGTCAACAAATACCCCTTGCACTGGTGGTAACGGGGCTTCTTTGACATTGATAGAACTATCTTCACCGCAGCCTGCTAAGATCGCGGTGATCAGCAAACACGATGGTATTTTTATTGTATTATTCATGCATCCCTCCAAGGATGAAAGCGCGTCATTAACGCGTTAATTGTGTGTGAAATTAACGTTTTTCATTATTAGTAGCTGTTAATAAAATTTATAATTCATACCTAACTGGAACGTACGACCATAATCTTCACGTTGATAGAGGATTTCACCACCGGATAAATCATTACCTTTGAAATAACGTAAATCTGCTTCATCGGTTAAGTTAATCGCGTCAAAATACACGCTGAGGCTTTTCGTAAAATCATATTTCACTTTCATATCAAAGGTTAAGATATCGTCTTGGTATATATCAGCCCATGACTTACAGGTATGTGGGTCTGATACAGAAGCTGATACGGGACAAGAGCCAACCTCTTCAAGGATATCTGAGCGGTAATTACTAATTAGGCGTAACGAGAAAGTCTCATCTTCCCAACCAACAGCAATGTTACCGGTGATATCTGCTTGGCCTGGTAGCTGCATTTTGTCTTGACGAATAGTGGCGTCGAGTTCGGCTTCACTTTTTACAAAGGTCATATTACTTTGCCAAAATAAGCCATTTTCGAAGAACTGATTGTAACTAAGCTCAATCCCGTAGACTGTGGCTTTATCACCATTGAGGGTGATATCAACCTGATTTAGAGCAAGATCTTGAGGAATTGCAAAATCAGATACTTGGTTTACAGGTAAAGTAAGCGGGAGCTCATCTATGCTCATTTGAATACCAGTGACATCGACGATGAAGTTATCAATATTTTTGTAAAATACTGCAGCTTCCATAAATAACTCTTTTGATGGATACCAGCCAAACGAAGCGTCAAAGTTATCCGAAGTCATTGCCACCAAATTTGGGTTACCTACTTGTAACGCATTGTCAGGCCCTAAAATATAGCCTTGTAAATCAATTGCGCTTTGTCCATCTGGTGAGTTGTAGCATTCATTAGTCGTTGGATCACATAAACTAATATCACTATCAAAACGCGCATAACCACGCGCTTGCTTAAACGAAGGGCGGGTATAACTAGTCCACAGTGATGTACGAACCAACATTTCAGGATTTGGTTCGTAGCGTATATGCATACTTGGGAAAAATTCACTGTAGGTAATGGATGCCTCAGGTAAAGGTACCGAAATATCTAAGGTGTGATCACCGCCAAAATTCCAATCATCATTTGATAATGACATATAACCGGTTGATGAAAATTCGGTATGTGCATAGCGTACACCGGTAATAACACTGACCTGCTCTGATAGCTGCAGCTCAGTCATAATATAAGCTGCGTAGGTATCTTCGTATAAGGTATAGTCTTCTTTGGTGCTGTCAATTGACACCTCGCCACCGGTGGCACTGTCGCGCGTAATTTTAGTTGAGTCAACTATGTACTCAAGGTCTTCGTTGCTAACAAAAGGATAGGTAAATAAGCCACCCTCAGGAACCGCAAAGTTATAATCAGTAACATTTGAGTTGGCGACTGTAATGCAGGTTTCATCCGTTCCACAATCGAGAGGGTTTATTGCATAGCTCCAGCGATCTTTATCACGGAAGTGTTCGCGTTCGTTATAAGTGCCACCAATTTTAATGAAATTAAGGTACTCAAAATCAAAGTCTTTTTGTAAGTTTAACTTGATACTGGTGACTTCATCAGTGCGGACACTGTCTTCCATAAATAAGTTGTCGTATTCCATATTTGATAAATCGCTGATATCACCATCGGCTTCACCGGCAAAAACATCATTATCTGGATCTAACGCAAAACCACCTAAGGCAGCAGCTTCTTCAGGAGTTAGCACCTGTGCAACAATATTGTTTTTAGTTGCTTGACCGTAAACGATATTCTCACGCTCACGAAACTGAACTCGGCGATCCCCCACTGATTTATCATCTGTTTTTGAATACGCATATTCATAATCTACGCGTAAAGTGTCGGTAATATAGTTTTCACCACCGATACTGTAATTGGTTGTAGTCGTTTCACCTTCCTGAATGAAAAATTGGTTATAAATATCGATATCAGACAGGGCAAACTCTTTTGTATCAGCATTTACATAAATAATTTCATCGGCTTGGTCGCCATTATAAAAGTTATAAAACTCTCTTTGTGCAACGTCATCATCAGTGTAATTAGAGTAGTTACCTCGTATGTAATAAAAACTGTCTGCGGTTGGCTTAAACTCAACATTTAAAGTTGCGGTGGTACGTGTTCGATCAGCAATTTCACGGCGGTTTTCGAGTTGCGCGGGGATCAATATTTCTGGTGCAACACCTAATTGCTCTTCACTGAGGCCAATGCCACCTTGTAAAAAGTTTAATTCTCGAGTGCTATGATGGCGTACCTCATCTACTTGAGTTTTCCTATCTTCATAAGAAAGTGCAAAACCAACGCCTATTTTTTCGTCTAAGAATAGCTGTGTGCCATCAAGGCTAAACTTCGGCGAGTGTTCTTCTCTGATTTCACTGTATGAATCTTGCAGCTTCATTTTTAGGGTGTTTTTACCACGGTCATATGCTGAGATAGCTTTGACGTTTACTGCGCCACCTATCGAATTTAGATTCATATCAGGGGTAAGGGTTTTAAATACTTCAATGGCTCCTAATGAATCACTAGTGATACCATCAAGGCCAATTTTACGTTCATCACCCGCACCAGATAGTTCTGCACCATTCATGCTCACCGATACGAATTTAGGACCTAACCCCCGTACTGCAATGTATTTTCCTTCACCTTCACTGCGCTCTAAAGTGACACCAGGAATACGGCGTAATGACTCTGCGACATTTTGATCAACAAAGTTTCCCATGTCATCGGTGGCAATCACTGAGCTAAATGCTTTAGCATCGCGCTCCATGGCACGTGCTTTTAAATCTGCTTGATAAACGCCTGTTACAGCAATGATTTCAATATCATCTTCAGCTTCTACGGTTTTTTTAGCTGCTGTTTTCTCGGCGCTTGTTGTTGGTTTGTCATTCTCTACCTTTGGCTGTGCAGGATCAGTTGTTTGCGCATAAAGTGGCATAGCTACCATTAATGCTGCTGCGATCGTGCTTAATCTCATGCTCTTCATCTTTGTTCCTTTTTCAGGCTTATAATTGTGTGTGCAAGATATGCGATTCCCGTTGATTCAAATCCCAACTTGCCACCGGTGGCAAAATGGAATAACATGAAGTTAACACTGTATTAATGAAACTGTCAATTTACATATTGACAATTTTTTATTTTAACCAGCATTAAAAACGAAATAGCCAAGGAACATTATGCAAGTTCTGAAGAATAATAATTTAAACTATCTCAATATCGTAATACTAAGCATCATTACTGTGTTGACGGTTTTTGTTTCGACTAATTTATACGCTGCACAAGTCAATACAACATTGGCTTTTCCAACGGCAAAAGGATTTGGTAAATACGCAACAGGGGGAGTTAATGGCACGCTTTATAGAGTGACTACATTGGAAGATAATTTAGATAAGCCCCAACCAGGCAGCCTTCGCTATGCAATTGTGCAAAAACATCCTCGCACTGTCGTATTTGCGGTATCAGGTGTGATCAAATTGGCAGGGGAACTTAAAATATCACATGGTAATATAACCATCGCGGGGCAAAGTTCGCCAGGTGGGATTGCCATTGTTGGTGCTCCTGTGACGGTCTCATCCGCAGATAATGTGATTATACGATACTTGCGCTTTCGCTTAGGTACATTTGGTTACGCTGATGATTCATTAACGGTACGTAACAGTAAGAATGTTATTATTGATCATTGTTCATTGAGTTGGTCAGTGGATGAAACCGCGAGTTTCTATAATAATCGTAATTTTACGTTACAAGATTCAATTATTTCGCATAGTTTAAGCCATTCAATTCACCCTAAAGGCGATCATGGCTATGGTGGCATTTGGGGCGGGGCAAATGCGAGCTTTATTAATAATATAATTGCCAATCATGCCAGTAGAACTCCTCGGCTTAATGGTCATAGACTTAAATCACCGTATGCACAAGATGAAGAGTTTGTTGAGCTTATCAATAATATTATTTTTAACTGGGGACATAATAATGTTTATGGATCAGAAAATGGTCGTTTTAACTTGATCAACAATTATTATAAACCAGGTAAAGCAAGCAAGATCATGCAGTTTGCTGATATTTGGTATTCCCCAGAGATCAAAGAAAAGCAGGCATATATTATGGGAAATGTACTTGAGAATAACCCACAACTGACTGAGCATAATTATTTAGGTGTAAATTATCGCAAAGCAGTCAAAGCAAAACGCACTATCAGTGATGAAAATAGCCAGTGGTTAAGTGATAAACCAATCATTACATCACCCATGCAAACAACCATGGTTTATGTTAGTGCAAAGCAAGCATTTAGTGATGCCATTAAAGGGCAACATATAGGAGCAAGTCGTAATGCACATGGCTATTTCCATGACAGTATTGATACGCTTGTTTATCAACAGCTTACTGATAGTGTCGCGATAAAGAAAAATGGTTTGATTGATCATGAGTTTGAGCTAATTGGTAATTGGGATGCATATAAACAGGAATTTACAGGGGTTCCTGCAATCGTTGATGCTAATGAAGATGGTGTTGCGGATGATTGGTTCAAACAGCATCAGCTGCAATTAAAAAATGCTACTACAGCGCAGGTTTTGCAGCAGTACTTAAATTCGCTTAGCGACTAACAAAGAAAGCCTTGATGACTTAAAATAACCATTAACTCATCAAGGCTTTAATTTTAACAACAATAATGATCAACGAGTTTTAGCAAATTGTGCTGTTAAAAAGTCATCAATAACACTGGTTGTAGGCGTTAACCACGGCTGGAATAACCAAAATGAATGCGGCGCATCATCAAACTGGTAAACTTCACTGGGTATATGCAACTGTTGCAACTTTTGTATTGCGCTGTCTCTACCTGCACGAAAGCGTGGCACTGAGCTATTAATGAAAAGTGTTGCAGGCGCGTTTTTATCAATATAGAAAATAGGCGATGCGTCGTGCCAACGCTGTGGGATAGTTTCATACCTACCCCCAAACCACTTGCTGGCTGAAGTGACGGATTTGGCTGAGTTGTTTTCAAAAGGTAGTGCTTCTGGAGACGTGAAATCACTTAAGCCATCTATATTGATCAGCGCTTGGACATTAAATCGCTTCGAGTTAGTGTCGCTGCTATCAACAATTCCGCCGCTGTAGGCTAACAGCGCGGCTAATTGGCCACCTGCAGAGCCGCCCGATAAAGCAATCTTAGTGCTGTCTATATTATACTGAGCAGCATTATTATTAAGCCAATGAAACGCACTAACTAAATCCTCAACTGCTGCAGGATAAGGCGCTTCGTCGCTGAGGCGGTAACTGGGTGTTGCAACAACATAACCACGTTCTACCAGCGCAATTGCAAGTGCTGTCATTAATGCGGGGGTGCCTGATTGCCAGCCACCACCGTGGATCAACATAATCAAAGGCGCCGTTTGTGTTTGCTGTGTTTGCTGATAAATATCTAAAGTCTGTGCACTGGTTTTAGTTTGTTTGTAAACCAGTGCTTTATGAGCGATTACAGAGTCAGGAAGTGTCGTTGCGGGCACCTGCATGTGTGGATAGTGTTTGATTAGTTTTTTATAAGTATTTTTAACGGTGTAATCAGCTGCTATGCATGGCTGAACACAGAGCAATAATACGGCAAAAAAGTTCAACGTTTGATGTTTTAGCATATTCATTTAATCCAAAGTGTCGTAACGGGCATAGTCAAAATCGGCATAGTTGCTAGCACCAGGAGTTTGCGACAGGCTAAATAAGCCTAACTTAGCACCTACCCAGCGGCCTTTTTTAGCTTGGAAGTGTTCACCAATAATTTTAAACTCAGCGCTCGCAGCGGTTCTATAACTAAAAATGGCTGTGACGCCTGGTTGTAGAACGACTTTTAGTTCAAGATAGGGTTGTGTCAGTGGTTGTTGCTCTACAATACTTTCTTTACAACCTTTTCTCGCATTAAAACAGTGCACATAGACTAGCTGTTGTTCGCCAGTAGAAGATGTTTTGATACCCATCCATGCATAGTCTTCACCAAATAGAATAACTCCTGAGGAACTAGCAGAGGTTGTTTCGTTGACCTGCAATGTGGTTGTAAAAGCAAACTGTTCTGCAGGGATCTTTTGCAGTAACAAAGAAGGCGTTGACCATAAATTAGTGTTGTTCTGGGTTGTAAATTGCTGCGAGTATAAGCGTAAAAAGCCCGGGTTGTCTGTCAATGAATACCAGCTGTTACTTGGATTTGCATTCCATTGCCATAATAAACTTAGCTTAGCGCTGTTGAATTCATCATTGTTCACTATGCTGGTGGGTTGTGGGCTAATTTTGCTTCGAGGCTTAGTGTGCTGTAAAACCGGCTGCCCAGTTCCATTAGCATTTTTATCTATACCAATGATTGGCCAATCATTGTCCCAGTGCATAGGTTGTAAATGGGTGATACGGCCATACGCTTGTTTGCTTTGAAAGTGAATAAACCAGTCTTCATTAAATTGGGTGTGAACCCACGCACCTTGATGAGGACCGTTGATCACTGAATTACCTTGTGCCATAACAACCTTGGCTTCATAGGGACCGGTAATTTCTTTTGCTCTAAATACCGATTGCCAACCTAAATCTACCCCACCAGCAGGCGCAAAAATATAGTAGTAACCGTTACGCTTATAAAATTTAGGACCTTCAATGGTGCGATATCCAGGGTGATTTTTACCATCGACAATGTGTGTAAATTTGTCACTAACCCAACTTGCGTCATCTTTCATTTCACGCAGCGTCAGTACATTATTAAAGCCAGCACGACTTTTTGCCCATGCATGTATTAAGTAGGTTTTACCATTGTCGTCCCATAATGGTGCAGGGTCGATCAATCCTTTACCCGCTAAAATAAGCTGTGGGGTTGACCAAGCTCCAGCAGGATCATCTGTTGTAGTTACATAAATACCAAAATCAGGATCAGGATAAAAAATCCAAAATTTATTATCATGAAAACGGATTGTTGGCGCCCATACGCCGTTGCCATGTTGTACTTTTGCAAAGTGGGCTTGTGGCAGCTGTATTGGCAGCGCATAATTAATTAACTGCCAGTTGACTAAATCGGTAGAGTGTAAAATAGGCAAGCCAGGTGCAGAGTTGAAGCTAGATGCTGTCATGTAATAATCACCATTAACGGCAACTACATCCGGGTCGGAATAATCGGCATGCAGGATTGGGTTTTTATATTCGCCATTACCTAGATCTGCTTGCCACGGACTTTGAGAGTGTGTTGGCGATAGTAATTGCGACTCTTTTGCATAACACGGGTTGCTACTTAAGCAGACAACCAACAGCGCTAAAAAGAAATTGTATTTGTTGTTTAGCATCGGTTATTTCTCCACTTCTAAACTGGCAAGAATAAAAGGCCCAACTGCTTTAGGATCATTCGCACGTACATTTTCACTGATGTAATAAGCAAAGCTGCCATCTCTATATGGTTTTCCGCCAAGCCCAGCCACTTCACATACTTGTTGTATTGATAAGGTGTTATCTGCCTCACGTTTAATAAAGTTGCTAACTACAGCATTAAAGGTGGTTTTTGCAATTGCTTGGTAGCTATCAGGCAAGTAACCTTGATTAGCACCTCTTGCAATTGCATAGCTGAGCATCGCGCTGCCAGAGGATTCTAAATAATTACCGCGTAATTCACCTTTATCTGTAACTTGATACCATACAGCGGAGTCAGAACGCAGCTTTAACATGTTATCAATCAATGTATTAAAGCGCTGTGATAACCACGCTTTTTTAGGGTGATCATTCGGCAGTTGATCTAATACATCAACCATTGCCATGGCGTACCAACCGATAGAGCGCGACCAATGATTAGGTGATTGTCCGGTTTTTTTATCTGCCCATCGCTGTTGTTTAGATTCATCCCAGCCATGCACAGGTAGCGCGGTGTCACCGCGATAAGTATGTTGTTCAATCAATTCAAACTGTTTTATAACATCATCATACTGATCTACTGTTCCAAAGCGGCGGATATATTCGGCATAAAAGGGCGCTGCCATATATAAACCATCAAGCCACATTTGCGAGGTATAGCGTTTTTTATGCCAAAAGCCACCATCAATTGTGCGAGGTTGTAATTTGAACTGTGCATATAAAGTATCGAGGGCAAGACGATATTTACGATCTTTTGTTTCATCAAACATAAAAAACAGTAACTTGCCGGCATTGAGCATGTCGAGATTATATTTGCTCATTACGTAGGTTTTAATACTGCCATCTTCCATTACTAACGCGTCTACATATTCTTTAATGTAATTGAAATAGCGTTGTTCTGGTTGATGCTGATAGAGCTTGGCAAATGACAGTAACACTAAGCCATGGGTGTAATCCCAGCGCGGTTCAGTGCGCCAATCAATGGTGTAGGCCTGTGGATTACGGATCATCTCAGAGTTAGCCATTTGCACGGCATAGCTCAGTGAGTTGTTATTATTTTGCGCAGACACATTCATTATTGAGCAGAATAAGCAGCAGAGCAAAAATGAAAAAATATTTTTATTTACGCTGTTTTTATTGATTTTGATTATACGCATCATAAATCCTTATGAGCTTAGTGTGCTGATGTTGTTGAAGGGAAGTGAGTTTTGGCCGGTAAGCAAAATGCGATGGACTTTGCTTTCCGGCTGAATAATCTATGGCTGTTTAGTTGTTACCAGCTAGAAGCTTTGCTACTTCAAGGCTTGCTAGAATGAAGGGACCATTTCCTTTAGGATCATTTTTGCTGACCGGCTCGCTCATATAATAGTGATAACTACCATCACGACCAAAGCCAAGGCCTGCAACATAGCATTGGTTTGTCATACTTACCGTGCCATCGCTATGTACTAATGTAAATTGGTTAAGTAAACCTTGATACGCTGCAAGGGCAGTGTCTTGATAATCAGCATCGATATAGCCATTATTAAGTGCTTTGGCATAAAAGTAAGCAAACATGGCTGTTGCAGTTGATTCTTGGTAGTTACCTAAAGCCGTTGGTTTGTCTAAAACTTGCCACCATGTGCCGGTATCAGTATCTTGAACTTTGGCAATATCCGTGGCCAACTCTTTTACCATGGCGAGTAAGGTATCGCGTTGCTCTGTGTTTTTTGCTGGGATGTAATCGAGTACATCAACCACTGCCATAGCGAGCCACCCCATACCACGGCCCCAAAATTCTGCAGAAACACCCGTTTGTTTATCTGCCCATGCTTGCTGTTTAGATTCATCCCAACCGTGATAGTACAACCCTGTTTTTGGATCGCGTAGTGCTTCACGTGTGAGCTTAAATTCGTTTACAACCTCGGCGAAGGTTTCTTGTTGCTGATGTCCCGTTTCAAATAAGCTACCGTACTGGGCTAAAAACGGCATACCCATATAAACGCCATCTAGCCACACTTGATGTTGATATTTGTTTTTGTGCCAAAATGCGCCTTGTGATGTACGTGGCTGTAACTGTAATTGTGCACGTAAAGCTTTTGCGGCAGATAAATATTGTTGCTGCTGGGTATCTTGGTATAGCTGGATAAGATTACGCCCAGGCGGAATGTTATCAATGTTAAAATTGCTTTGTTTATAGGCGGTGATTTTGCCTTGTTGATCAATAAAGCTACCAGTAACTTGGGCAATCACATTCTTATAAGTTTGCTCATCAGTTGCCATCCCTAATTGGTAGTAAGCATATGGCTGTAAGCCGATAATGTCGTATTCAAACTTTGGGCTGCGCTTACGGTTCACATCCCAGCCATTGGCATGATAGCCTAGTGCTTTTCTTTTCAGCTCTGAATCGGCAAGGGCGCGGGCCCATTCAAGGGCTATTTTATCATTAAGCGGTTGCGTCGTTTTTTTTGCTGTAACTGTGGTATGCAAAGTAATGCGTGGTTTAATTGTCAATCTTTCAGCTTGTTGATCAAGGTACTCAATAAAGCTTTCTTTATCGTTGATACCACTTTCAGGTTGCCAAACAGAGGCAAAATAGTAATCAGCATGCAGTGTACTTTGTCCTTTAGGTTTGAGTACTGCAAGGTAGTTATTTTTGTCTTGGCGCACGTCAATGACATCACCTTTTTTAAAGAAAACCGCCATACCTAAAGCTGATTTATCTAAGCTTTGATTCCCCCAACTGGCGATATAGCCATAGCCATAATTACTCATAGTATCTAGATCAGCTTGAATAAACTCAGTCTCAGGGTGCTTAACAACTCCGGCAACTATATTAGGCAAATTTTTATCAGTGCTCAGTTCTACATGCGCTAAGCGCGACCCAGCATGCATACTAATATTAGCGGTCAAATTTTGGTTTTGATAACTGTTTCTCCAGCCTTGATAATCAATTTGGATACTCGCGCGTAAATCGCCATTCTCAATAATCCGTGCTGTTCGTGAACTTACATAAGCGACATGTTCCAGCTCATCATTACTACCCATTAAACCAAATCCACCAGCCCCTAAAGACTTGCCCACTTTGAGAATGTCCATTCCCCAATCTTGCTTGTCATGATAAGAGTCATATCCATCTAGTCCAACTGTATGTAGAACTGGTTTAGTGGTTAACTTACCGAAAATGTCAAAGCCATTACGCCAATCGAGGTAAAAACGGTAACCTACTTTATCTGATTCAATGCCAGGACCTTCATAACGGATCCAATTTGAATGATCTGTGTAATAATCTGGTGGCGTTAACTCATCCACATTTGTAAATTCACCGCCTACATATTCTTTTTTACCTGTACCAACTTGATGTTTTGGTGGGCGCGAGTGTGGCTGCCATTGGCCACCCTGTTTATGGGCAAGATCAGCTTGAACACGTTTTGTTTGTGTTGTTATTGGCGGCTTACTTTGCTGTGTAATAGTGATTTCAATTGGTTTATCAGATAAGTCGACAATAAAATAAACACCATCAAGTTCACCGTCTGAGTTAATATCTACTGCTTGGCTTGGTAACACTTGCTGCGCTGTCTTTATTGTTAAAGCAGCTGCTTGGTTAAGGCCTAAATCATAATAGCTAATATAAATAGGTTCATCAGGGCGTTCAAATGAAGATGGATTAACAATGTCTACTTTAGCAACTAATGCGCTTCCAAAGGAGTTAGTTTCGCTTGCTTGTAGTGGCGTTTTAATGGCTGCTTGTTCTTGGCATGCAATCAATAATAGGCTAGAGCTCAGAACTGTTCCCATCATAAAGCGCTTTGATAACAGTGATGTTTTTAAAGTCATTGTGTGTCCTCAATGGTTGAGCCACTAAAATTAGGTGGCTCTATTATTGTTATTTATCGAGATTGTATGCTTTTTTAACTAGCCCATAGGTTAGTTGATAAGCAAGTGTCTGTGCGCTACTTTCGCTAATTTGATGATTAGCTACCAATTCAGCCAAGTAGCGACAGTCAACACGGCGTGCAACATCATGACGAGCTGGTATTGATAAAAATGCACGGGTATCGTCATTAAAGCCAACCGTATTGTAAAACCCTGCTGTTTCCGTTGTTTGCTGTCTAAAACGAAGCATACCTGCAGGGCTATCATGGAACCACCAAGCTGGCCCTAATTTAAGGCTAGGGTAGTGCCCGGCCAGTGGAGCAAGTTCACGGCTATACGTAGTTTCATCTAATGTAAATAAGATGATTTTAAGATCTGGGTGATTACCGTATTTGCTTAATAGTGGTTTTAACGCATTAACGTACTCTGTTTGGCTTGGAATATCACAGCCTTTATCACGGCCAAATTGATCGAATACCGCTTGGTTATGATTACGATGCGCACCAGGGTGAATTTGCATCACTAAGCCATCTTTAATACTCATGCCAGCAAGTTCAGTAAGCATTTGGCCACGGAATAACTCTTGCTCTTGCTCAGTTGAATTACCTGTTCGGCATTTTTCAAATAAAGCTTCACACTCTTTGGTAGATAAGTCAGCAGTTAATGCAGTAGGGTGGCCATGATCGGTTGCCGTTGCACGCCCTTCATTGCGAAAGTAATCACGACGAATTTGAATTGCAGCCAAGTAACCTTGCCAAGTAGTTGTATCTTGATCGGTTATCTCACCAAGTTTAGCAACATTGTCGATAAAATCTTCGCGGCTAGCATCAACAACATCATCAGGTCTAAAAGTGGTGATCACACGTTTTGCCATTGCAGAGCCTGCAATTGCGCGGTGGTGCGGGAGCTGATCTAGTGCACCTTCTGTTGTGGCAATTAGTTCAATATTAAAGCGGTCCATCAGTGCATGAGGCTTGAACTCAGGTGTTGCTAACGCAGCTGTAATTTTTTGATAATAGTGCTGACCATTTTCCGAGCAAAGTTTTTCAGTAAACCCAAATACATCGCTGAATACGGCATCAAGCCAATAGCCGCTTGGTGTGCCTGCGTATAGATGATAGTTATCAGCAAAAATTTGCCATACTTTTTCAGGCTCAGCTGCTTTTGAACGTGCCATATCGCCTTGCAGACCATGTTCTGGCACACCTAAATCAGTCATTGGGATACCTTGACTGTAGAGCATTCTAAACACGTAGTGATCGGGTTTTATAAATAGCTCTGTTGCATTGCCGAAGTTTTCATTTTCATTAAACCAACGTGGATCAGTGTGACCGTGCGGACTAACTATCGGTAAGTCTTTAATTGATTCATATAACTTTCTAGCGATAGCAACGACGCTAGGATCGCTTGAAAATAAACGATCTGGGTGCAATTCTAAAGGTTCGATATTGCTCGGCATTGAAGATTCCTTAACTGTTCTGCTTGTATATTGCCACCGGTGGCATGTAAAGGTAAATTACACTGACAACGTATGGCAGTCAATATGTTAATTAGTTGTTGTTTAGTACCTGAAGGCAGGCTTGCGTGATTTTGTCATAGTCTTTACTTTGTACCCATTGTGGTTGTGCAACCCAGGTTCCACCCACAGCCATCACATTATTAAGTGCTAAATAGTCTTTAAAGTTTTGTTCATTAATGCCACCTGTTGGGCAAAAGCGAATATCAGCAAATACGCTGCTTACTGCTTTTAAAAACTGCTCGCCACCACACAAAGAGGCAGGAAATAATTTTTGCTCAGTAAAGCCATATTCTTTAGCAAGTAAAATATCGGCGGTGTTTGAAACACCCGGCACAACGGGCACAGAAGATTGACTAAGGGCATCGAGTAATCGTGGTGATACCGCAGGAGTAACAATAAAATCACTGCCGGCGGCAAGACTTTTTGCAAGTAATGCTTGATCAGTAATCGTGCCGGCACCAACGCATAAATCGGGTAGTGCTTTTTTAATCGCGATTAATGCGTCAAGGGAAGCTGGCGTTCGCAGCACAACTTCCACTAAATGAATGCCAGCCTTGTGCATTGCAGTGGCAATAGCCACACCTTCTTCACTACTGTTTGCTTGGATGATAGGCAATATAGGTTGGTTGCCTAATAATGTTGAAAACACGGTCATACAATTTTCCTATTAATACTTATTATTTTTGTAATTGAGCCATAGTTAACGGCTGTTTGTTTAAAGTGACATTGGTTAAGCTCATGTTATTCACATTAGCAACAATAGAATCATCACCCACTTGGTCAAAATGACAGTCGATAAAATGGATATCGTTCATTGGTGCGCGTGCAAAGCCATTGAGGTAAAAAGCCTTACTCAACACATTTTTACAATGTAGGTTTTCAATTTGAATATCACGAACTGTTGGGTCGAACTGTCCCGCATCGCCTTCTTCATAAAAAAAGTTGATCACAACAGCATTTTTAACCGTGCCAACTTCGATGTTACGTATGCGAATATGCTCGATCAAACCGCCACGTACTGAGTTAGTTTTGATACGAATAGCGCGCTCTAGGTGGGGGCTGTCCATGGTGCAGTTTTGCACAAAGACATTATTTACACCGCCAGATATCTCACTGCCGATCACAACACCACCATGGCCTTCTTTCATATGGCAGTTTTCAATAACAATGTTTTGCGATGCTACCCCAACACGGCGACCATCAGCATTTCGGCCCGATTTGATCGCGATACAATCATCACCGGTATCAAAGACACAGTTTTTAATGTGCACGTGGTCACAACTTTCTGGATCACAGCCGTCTGAATTAGGACCATGGCTTGAAAAATTGACGTTATCAACCGTAACACTTTGGCATAAAACCGGGTTCACTAACCAAAAAGGTGAGTTTTTAATTGTTACGCCTTCGATTAAAATATTTTTACATTTATACGGTTGAATAAAAGGAGGGCGTAAATAGGCACCAGTACTGTATATACGTTGGCTGACAGGCACACCAGCTTCGGCATCAACCATTAACTGATCACGTGCTTCACGCTGGTGCAATACTTTACCTTGGCTATCTTTAATTAAATCCCAATGACCTTCCTTGTGTGGTCCCTTCCAAGGCCACCATGTTTGGTTATCACCATTTCCTTGCAGTGTTCCTTTACCTGTGATGGCAATGTTTTCTTGTTCATAAGCATAAATCAGTGGTGAGTAGCCCATCATTTCTAAGCCTTCCCAGCGAGTAAATACCTCTGGTAAGTAATGATTAGGATCAGTGCTGAAACTTAATATTGCCTTATCAGCCAAGTGTAAATTTACGTTAGAAAGTAAATGAATGGCACCGGTCAAGTAGGTGCCATTTGGAATGTAGACCTGACCACCTCCTTGTGCGTGGCAGGCTTCAATGGCGTTTTTAATGGCCTGTGTACAATCATGTTGGCCATTTTCTTTTGCACCAAAGTCTTTAATATTAAATTGCTTAGCAGGGAAGGTTGGGACGACTATCTTAGCTTTTATATGTTCAGCCATTTGCCAATCGTCTGCGCTAATAGGCGCTTCAAAAACATTGAGCAAAGGCGCTGACTGACAGCCCATTAAAGTTGCTGTTACCAAAGTGCTAGAAGCTAATGCTTTAAGAAAATAGCGTCGTTGATTATTCATCTTGTATCCTGCTGCTGTAATTGGAATTATTATAATAGGTTAACATTAGCAGTTATTGCCACCGGTGGCAATGGTGTTTTATTATGAACTTTAAAATAGTGTTAAGTTTATTATTTTATAAAAAATTTACTTAGCAGAACATAGCAAAACGCGGTGTTACTTTGTGCAGGAAAATATAAATGACGCTTGTGAAAAGCAAGTAAGCGAATTAAATAAGAGGGTATAGGGTTGATTACTGCAAGCTCATTAACCTTATCGTGAAGTTAATGAGCTTATTATTGAATTAATTTCTATAAAATGCCGTCATAGTGGTCAGTTTATATTAACTTAATCACCAGAAAGTCCGGATACTTTCACATCGTATACTGCTAGGTATTTACCTGTTGTATCTGCACCAGCCGCATTATATGGGTAAATACGTATATACATCTTATTACCAGCAAGCACTTGTATAGTAACGTTATATTCAGTAAGTAACATAGTGTCTTTTGAGAACGAAATAGGAGCCTCATTTAATGATACAGGGTTACTAAAGTCGCTATTAAATGAGTATTGTATATCGGCTTGAACCGTAGAACCCCCGCTGGTAGTCATCCATGCCGAAATAGTATCGATAGAAAATGTTTGAGTTGCGGCAGTAAGTGAAAACTCTAGATACTTATCAGCATTTTTAAAGACCAACTCAGGACCATAAACCCTAAATCTTGCTACTCCTGTATCTTGTTCGTTAACAGCAAATGTTTTAACTGACCCTGTATCTAAACCCATAACGTTTGCGTCTTGTGCGGTAATTGGGCCATCAGTTATTGCTGCTAATGCACCACCTTCAGTAAACCAACGACTATAGGCGGGGAGACCATTACCAACAGCAACACCGTTACCTGAAACGTTCACGGTGCCTAAATCAATCCCACCCGCAAAAAAGCTAATACTATCATTGAAAGATTTTTCAGTATAAGGAGTGAACTGAACATACATTTTTTCAGTGAATGCACCATTTTCATAAGGAACGGTTAATTCTGTTGTCCAGTTAGTTGAATCGGGAGCATCACTTAATAAAAATCCATCAGGTGCGGTTGCCACTAAATTACCCGTGTTAGGGCTTAAATCAAATGCAGATAACGTTAATGTTTTCACATTAGCGACGCCAATATAACGATCGTTCCATTGCAGTGTTTCAGGACTAGAAATAAAAGAAGTCGCTTCAATAATATAATCAGTTAAGACCTCTTGCTGTTGCAAACTTTTCATAGCAGCTTTTGCTATTAAAGTAGCGAAAAGTACTTGAGGGTGAGTGCTGTCTGCTGCAATATAAAGTGATTCAGTCGCGGCTTGATCACCGTACTTTTCAACTATTTCCTTTGTTTGCGCGGTTAAATCAACCATAGGAACGTCTAATAATATCGCGACTTCCTTCATCGCCGCAGGGTAGTTACCACGGGCAAAAAGCTCTCCTGTGTTAACTGATTCAAGATTATGTAATCCTGAGTTCCTAATACTTTCGCCGCTAAAATATTTACGCACAATAGGGCTCATTAAAATGGGCACTGCGCCTAAGTCACGTGCTTCTTTTATATATTTTTTCAGGAATTGATAATAAGAGTGTTCGCTATCAGGGCAATCCTCACCATTGCTACTGCCATCACTACAGTATGCATAAGTGCCAAATTCTTCATAAGCATCCCCTAATTTTTGATCATTATGACCAAATTGAATAATTAGGTAATCACCCGTTTTTATTGTTTCTTTAACTAAGTTCCAAAGACCATCTTCGTAATAAAAACTACGAGAACTTCTGCCACCACGGGCCCAATTTCTAACGGTTGCTTTGTCACTCACGAACATAGGAACCTGTTCCCCCCAGCCTGCTTGTGGTTTACGCGATTGGTCGTACTCAGTCATAGTCGAGTCACCAATCATATGAATGGTGATATCAGCAATTGGAACAATTGGGTCCTCGGGGTCAACAGGCGGTTCAGGGTCAACAGGCGGTTCAGGGTCGACAGGTGGCTCTGGGTCGACAGGCGGCTCTGGTTCAACAGGTGGCTCAGGATCCACTGGGTCAGTAATCACAGGGTCAGTAACTATTGGGTCAACATTACTGGAGTCATTTGATGAACCCCCGCATGCACTTAAATAAAAGCATACTAAAAGTATTGATAATTGTTTGAGAAGTATTTTCATGTTTCTAATACCTATTGTTATAAGCACACAGTATTAACTCAAATGCATGTCGAGCAAATTTAGTGAGCAAGATTTCAGTTTCTTGTTGTTATGTTTATGAGTAGGGTAAAACTGAAAATTTTGTTAAAATCAAGCCTATCAGTCTCAACTGAAAACCATCAATGATGCAGGGGAGACAATTATAGAGAAGGCACAACCCCATAAAATGAGGTTGTGTTTTTATTTAGTTAAAATGTACCTCTAAGGCCCACTAGGAACTGACGACCTGATGACAGGTTTTCGTAAGGGCGTGGCGTGTAAATATCATTCCACATATCTTGTTTTTCATCTGTTATATTAACGGCTTCAAATGAAACACTCATTTTCTCTGTTAACTTGTAGCGGGCAGAGAAATTAAGCTTCGCCTTTGCATCATAACCACGCACAAAGGTTGATTCATCTTTATATTCGTTTAAATATTGTTTGTTATAGCCACTTCGGTAGTTATAAGAAAAACGAGCCGACCAATCGTCTACTTGATAATACAAGGTGATGTTGTATGTATTCTTTGATGTTTCTTCTTCTACTAAGTTAAGTTGCGTGCCATAAAATGGGTCTTCTATATCACGTGTATAATCAATATAGGTGTAGTTAGTTTGTAAACCTAAGGCATTAAATGGTTCAGGCAAGAAGGTAAAAGGCTGTTGATAAATAAATTCTGCGCCCCACATGCCTTCAGCATCGGTATTGACAAGTTGCGATACTTGCCAAGTCACAGTGCTAGGATCTGTGTCGCCAAGGTCGATACCAAGTCTATCAAGATCGGCTTGTGATAAAACTTGCTCAGAACTTGCTTTTGTTAAACCCGAAATATTTTTATAAAACAATGATGTTGCAAGCAGCGATTCTTCGGCAAAGTACCACTCTAGACCAACATCATATTGTTTCGCTTTATAAGGCTTGAGTGACGGGCCTGCACCCATCTTAATTGTCGCTGACGGATCATCAATACTCGGCGTATTAATACTGATTGAAGAACGCAAATCAGATAGTTTTGGGCGAGTAATTGCGTGTGAATAACTAAAGCGAACGACTAAGTCCTCAGTGATATCGTAAGCAAGGTTTAATGATGGCAGCCATTCATCTCCCTCACTCACAGACTCACGCCAACCATAACCTGCAGCATAGTTAGCACCGTCTCCACGTCCCGCAGTGAAACCATCTTTGTAAATATGATCTAAATTTACGATACGACTGGTGTTTTTGTTATCAACATAACGCACACCAACATTACCACGTAGCTCTTTATCAAATATGTAGTTTCTGAAATCTAACTGGACAAATGCTGTAGCAACTTCTTCTTTAATATAATAAGTGCGTCTAAAGTCTTCTTTGGCTTGAAAAAAGTCTGCCCCAGCAAAGGCGTTGTACATGGCATTATAATCAGGTGCTAACCAAGTACTACTGTTAAGCGTTGATGAACCAGGAATTGAAGCGTTGTTACCAAAACTTACACCTTGTTTATCTAAAGTGGTATTGAACAAGCTGCCATCAATTTGGGCTGCATCTAGCGATATAACACGCTCTTCTGCTATTGCGCCTGATGTTTTGTTTGTTTCTTTATTGATGTCTTTCCAGTTATTTAAATTATAGTGTTGTTCTGTTTCAAAACTACGCTGACCCACACCAAACTTAACCGTATATTCATCGTTAATCTCGTATGTAAAATCAACTCTAATAGTTTTGTTTTCACTTTCAATTGTTTGCGAGCGATTACGTACTAAACCAGCGGTGTAATTACTTGGATCTGTCATCACCGACGCTATTTCATCTTTACTATAATTCCCGCCAGGTGGCTGACCTGCGGCAAATGCAAATGATGGCATATTAGTGTTTAACTCACCGCTACCAATCGCTTGTCCGCCCGGGTTATTAATTAATGATAATGGGTCTATATTACTATCAAAACTATAGGCCACGGTAGATTGATTACTATCTAGGGCAAAGGTGGTCATATTCGGAATGTCTAAATCTGATTTACCCTGGCCTATTAGGAAGTTCATTTTAAAACGATCGTTAATAAACCAATTTCCAGTAAAGCTAACTTGATCAAAAGTTGATTCAGATGAATCCCGTCGTGTCTCTGAGCGAATAATGGAATTTGAATACGCACCTGCGACTATGGTGTTGTTGGCATCGACATAAATGTTTTCAGGGACGATATCTTTTTGATCTCGTAATAATACTTCGTAGTGATATTCTTCAGAATCATTATCCAAGCTTGCATGCAGCACATCTAAGTTGAATGAGAGGTCATCGGTAGGCGCATACTGAAAAGCAATTGTTGCACCAAGACGTTTTTGCTGTTTTGAATACAATGAATAGCGAGGAATTCGCGGTAAATATAGCCCATCTAAATTTTCATTGGTGTAATTCCCGTTTGGCATCAGTAATGTTTTAGGTGCTACGGTAAGATAATTTGAGCCGCCTTGACCAACAGGTAAACCATCTTCGACAAAACTGGGATTGTTTACAGTCCAACGTCCAGTTGAAGAACCTTCACTTTGTACTGTGCCATCAGAGTATGCAATAGAGGCAAGTACACCAAACTTATTATCCCAGTTATTACTGAGCATAAAAGAAGCACGAGGCGATACATCCTCATCAACATCACTATAACGAGCATTGACATTGTAAGCGCCTTTAAAGCCATCATATTGAAATGGACGCGCCGTTTGTAAGTTTACATTCCCTGATATGCCACCGTCTTCAAGTTCAGCAGAAACGGTTTTATTAATATCTATTTGGGTAAACAGTTCAGATGCGAATACGTTAAAATCAAAAGCACGAGAGGTATTAGAACCACCAGCCGCATCAGTAGCAGCACCAGCAGATGCTGATTCCATGCCATTAATTGTGGTTTTAACGTAACGAGAACCTAAACCGCGAATGGTAATTTGACGACCTTCACCCGCATCCTCCTCAATAGAGATACCAGGTACGCGTGAAAGAGAATCTGCCACATTTAAGTCAGGAAATTTACCAATATCTTCTGCAATGATGGTTTCACGGGTGCCTACGGCTTCACGCTTAGACATTAAAGCGGCATTGATACTACCGCGAAAACCTTTTACTTCGATCACTTCAAGTTGATCATCAGCAACAGCTTCATCTTGAGGGGCTGCATATGCTAAGCCACTGGTCAATGCGCCACTGAGTATTAAATTGGTCATTAACTTACTAAGTTTAAAATTGTGTGTGCTGGTTGTCATAGTGGTTCCACGTTCTACTTATTGTTATTAAGTTAACATGACTTGAAAGAGAGTGTTTGTCATGTCCTTGTTCTGATTCTTATTGCACCTAACCTCATAATCCATAATGGGAAAAACAACGAGAAAGCAAGTAGCAAAGTGTTTGATTAAATGGCTTGCTACCGGTGGCACAAAATGAAAAATATAGCGTTATTGATGCGATGTCAAATGAAAAACATAACATTATTCATCATTAATTTACATTTAGAACAGCGTACAAATACCATTCAAGTGCAACATTATCTATAAGTACTATGATTTAACTGATTATTTGCCACCGGTGGCATTGTGTTTTAATTATAAATAATGGATGCGCTACTTTAGTCGTATAAAAACAATATAAGAATATTTTTGTTAGTATGTGAGTAATTTTTGATTATCAATTAAGAAAGGCAATTAACATTGAGTTGTTGGTATTGTGCGTAAAAAAACAGCTTAATTAAAATGTTAATTAAGCTGTTTACCTTAGGGGAGTTTAAAATTTAAATACTGTTTTACAAGTTGTAGCGTATTCCTAAAAAGAACTGTCGGCCGGTATGATTATATTCACGTGGTAAATCTAAACTGCCATCACCCGTTGTATACAGGCGTTCATACTCGTCGGTAAGGTTAATTGCTTCAAATGTTACGGTGACATTTTCATTAATATTATAAAAGGCTGATAGGTCAAAATGTGTTGGACCAGATGTCGCTTCTTCAGCATTACCATTGTTACCCGTGTAATCAGTGATGTAATTGTCGCGTTTATTCACTGAAGCACGAGCGCCATAGTTTTCTTCTTCATAATACAGGGTAAAGTTATAAGAATTTTTAGAAAGACCCGTAATTTCACCTGCAGAGACATACGTATAGTTAGACACTAACCCCATATTTTTTAACAACCCAGGTAGGAATGAAAAAGGTTGCTGATAAATAAGTTCAAGCCCTTTGATCACAGTTCCTTGACCATTTACAGGGACGAAATGTGTGTAAGGAGTAGTTCTAGGATCGAGTGCACTTGATGGATCATATTGCGGATCATTATCAATGAAAGGTAAATAAGCAGGATCGACTAGTTTTTCTTCACTATCACTTTTTATAAAAGAGCCAATGTCTTTGTAAAACGCGGTTGCTGCTAATAGCGATTCTTCTGCAAAGTACCATTCAACACCAAAGTCTGTATTGGTAGAGGTAAATGGGTCTAAGAATGGGTTACCCGCACTAACAGTGCCGTTTAAATAAGAAAACGATGGATTACCAGGATTGAGTGAACTCAAACTCGGGCGGGTCATGGTTTTAGATAAACCCAGCCTTACAATCACATCATCGGTTGCATCAAGGGCTAAATTTAGCACCGGTAAAACATTGTCATAGCTATTGTCGATTGATACCGCATCAGTTTGAATAAAACCTGTTGATGTGGTTTCAGTTTTTACATAGCGAACACCTGCATTGGTGCGTAGTAGCATATCGGAAATTTCATATTCAAAATTAGTTTCCACATAGGCAGCCATTGTTTCTTCTTCAACTTTCCAGCTTTGTGCACTGCGTGGCACCCACTCTTTAACTAAAAGCTGTGAATTTATTGCATCAAAATCAGCCACTATAAAGGGTGATAACGTGCCGTCATAACCGGTGCCAAAATCATCGTAGGGCATTAACTGAGAAAATCCAGCTGCAGAATCTTGATCAGGAAAACCGTTTATTTGTGATTCATCGTAACTAACCGTTCTGTCGTTATAGGCTATACCGCCTTTGATATTCATCATATCCATCTCGTATGATAAATCAATTTTAGCGGTGTCATTTTCGCGCAGTACATCTGTTGCACGTAAGCGCCCATCGGCTAAATCAAAAGAGTTGGCATCTAGAGTATCGTAATCGTAATTCATCACAGCGGTATTATTGCTGGTGCCAAAATCCATCGATACTCTATGAGGTGTGTTATTAGTCATGTTATAACGATACTGCTCAGAGCGAGCATCCGATTCAGCAGTGCCCACCATAGCGTCTAATCGAAGGTAATCAGATAAATGATATTTAGCTGAGAATACGTATTGTTGAAATTTTGTTTTTGAAATCTGCTGACGGCTTTCTACTCGAGATTTAACGCCGTTAAATGTCGCTGCTTGGATCTGTTTGCCATTTTCAGCCACGGTAATCGATTCAGGGGTAATTTCGCTGAATGTGTTTCTAAACATCTCGAAAAAGTTGTACATAGTACGATCATTATCGAGGGTTGAATGTAATGTATCTAGCGTAAGGACCAGATCATCGTTAGGAGCATATTGTAATGAACCGGTAAAGCCTAAACGGTCTTGTTCATTACCAAAAAAATCAGGGCGAGGCAGACGTGGCGTATATAAGCAGTTCACAGCATCGACTGTTTGACCTTCGAACTCACACTCCCCAGTATTGGGTGTGCCAATAACTTCTGTACTAGAGGTGTCAGCATAAATACCGCCACCATCGAGTACGGGGGTGGTCCAGCGCACAGTCCCAAAGCCTTCTTGGCGCACGGTGCGTTCAGATTTTGCGACAGAGAATAAAGCCCCGATTGTATCATCAGCAAATGTGTTGCTGATCATAAATACCATCCGTGGGTCGACTTCTTCAGTGAGGTCGTTATAACCGGCTTGCGCAGACGCAGCAACATGAAAGCCTGTTGTGTCAAAAGGACGTGCAGAATACATATCAACAGTGCCCGCTATACCACCTTCTTCAGTTGCAGCTGTGGGCGTTTTTTGGATATCAACACGATTAAATAGTTCGGATGCAAATATATTAAAATCAAATGCACGGCCACCATTTACGCCACCACCAGAGTCAGTGCCATCGGTACTTGCAGGTACTTCCATACCGTTTAAAGTAGTACGTGTAAATGCAGGACCTAAACCACGTAAGGTAATTTGCCTACCTTCACCACCTTCACGGGAAATTGCCACACCAGGAATACGTTGTAATGATTCGGCGATATTCAGATCAGGAAATTTACCAATATCTTCAGCGGCGATAGATTCTGTGGTATTTACTTCAAAACGTTTAGTTGCTAACGATTTATTTAATGATGATCTAAATCCTGTTACTTGAATTAACTCTATGTCATTTTGGGCTTTAGTTTCTGTTTGTGGCTGTTCATCGGCTGCGATTGCATACGATGTTGTGCCCAGTAATAAGGCACTAACAATGCAGTTAAGTGGCTTGAGAACGAACTTATTTGCAGTCTTCATTGTGTGTTCCTTTTTTATGCTGTTGATTTGAGTTTTTATTTTTATTACTTTATTTAGCCAGTAAAATATAAGTCTATGATTAAAGGTCATAAAAATATAATTTGAAACGGTAGAAATGCCATGGAGATACATTTGCTACCGGTGGCACACAAGTCAAGCTATATCTAAAAAAGCATATTGTCAAACCTAATAAATTACATTTTTTATGTTTTATTTACATTTATTTGGCAGTAAATGCACATTAAGTCTTGGTTTAATTTTATTCAGCACCATGATTTAACTTGTTATTTGCCACCGGTGGCAGTTGATGGTATGTTTATAACGACAACCACAATTAAGTAAAATTATTTTTTCACTCAATTACAAAAGATAATTTTATAAAGAGCTAAACTGATTTTTTAAAAACAATAAAGAGCGAGTAGAATGGGAAAATTAATAGCAGCAATATTTATCATGGTGAGTTTTTCAAGTATGTCAGCAACTACTAAAGTTCAGCTTTTTATGGCAGGGGATTCAACCATGTCAATTAAAGAAGTGAAGGATTACCCTGAAACAGGTTGGGGAATGCCCTTTAGTATCTTTTTTAATGACAGCATCGACGTTAAAAATCGTGCTAAAAATGGTCGTAGTACACGCACCTTTATCAGTGATGGCTTGTGGGCGGGCATTATAAATGAACTTAATAAAGATGATTTTGTGATCATTCAATTTGGTCATAACGATCAGTCAAAACAGAAAGTAGACCGCTACACTACACCAGAGCAATATAAGCAAAACCTAGTTAATTTTATTGCTGAAGTAAGAGCAAAGCAGGCACAGCCATTACTGATGACCCCGGTAACGCGTCGTTATTTTGATGAAAAAGGTCAGATCAAGGACACCCATCCTATTTACGCTGATATAGTAAGAGATGTAGCTAAACAGACAGGGGTCGATTTTATTGACATGGAACGGGTGACCCAACAGTATTTTCAAAAGCTTGGTGGGATCAACTCACGCTTACGTTTTATGCATATAGCACCTAACTTACATCCAAATTACCCTATGGGCGTAGAAGACAATACCCATTTCAATGAACTTGGTGCTCGAGAAGTTGCTCAATTAGTATTAACTGAAATGAAAAAAATAAATCACCCACTCGTTAAACAATTACGCATACCTGATCCAAAACATTTAAAATAAAAGTAATTATCTATAAATTTTTCGATTAAGCATGATGTAGCTAATAACGTATGTAGTTTATTTAGTGTAGTGTTATTGCATTGGATGGATGTAAATACATTCAATGCAATAACTTCTGTGCACTTAGCTTAATCGACTGGATTAATTGATTAGCTAAAATTAATGATTGAATTACCCCCCCAACAGACCCATTAATGTAATGATGGTTAAATTATTTTGATTATCTTTATCACTTAATTAAAGGCAATGAGGAGTACGCATGTCTGGGCTATCTGCAATACCGTTTTCTTTACTTGAGCTTAGCCCAATGAAAGAAGATGCCACCGTCTCAAGTACTCTTGCAAATAGTGTCGCTTATGCACAAAAAGCTGATGAACTCGGTTTTAACCGATTTTGGATGGCTGAACATCATAATATGCCGGGAATTGTCTGCGCGGCAACCTCTGTATTAATTGGCCACATAGCAGGGCAAACTAAAACTATACGAGTAGGTGCTGGTGGCGTTATGTTACCAAATCACCCGCCACTGATTGTTGCAGAGCAATACGGCACGTTAGAGAGTTTATACCCAGGGCGTATTGATTTAGGTTTAGGTCGCGCACCAGGTAGCGATCATATAACCAGTCGTGCTCTGCGCCGAGATGAACGACGCGCTGAAAACTTTGCCGATGAAGTCACTGAACTGCAAACTTTATTAGGCCCTTACGATGGTAGTCACCCTGTTCGCGCTATTCCTGGCGAGAATACCAATGTACCTATTTGGTTACTTGGTTCCAGTTTATATAGTGCGCAACTAGCAGCTAAAAAAGGCCTCCCTTATGTGTTTGCTGGCCACTTTGCACCGCGTTTTGTTTATGATGCAATCGCTTTATACCGCCGTGAATTTCAACCTTCTGATGTGTTAGACAAACCTTATGTAATGCTTGGCTTACCGATTGTTGCAGCAGATAGCGATGAACATGCACAGTTTTTAGCAACCACGTCAAAACAGCGTATCTTAGCACTGTTACGTGGTGATCCTTTATGGCTAAAAGCTCCCGTTAAAAGCATGGCTGGATTATGGAATGAGCAAAAGCAGGCTCAAGTTGAAAACTTTTTAGGATTATCTGTGGTAGGGAGTCCTGTGACCATTGCTCATAAGCTAAATATGATAGTCAAAGAGCTTGGTGTCGATGAATTCATTTTTACCAATGATCTTTACCAAAGTAGCGACCGTCATCACGCGTTGGAGATTTTACGGTCAATAAAAGCATAACCACTGAAAATTAAGCTAAGGTACACTTAACTCCCGTTACAATACAGAAACTAGCTAATACACAAAGTTTACTAGTTTCTGAACTCTACTTAAAAGTGCAAAACACAGCACTAATCTTATTTAAGCTTGCGTTCTGTTTTTATAATCAATTCGATTTATATAATCAATTTTAACGTTTGATTTAAACACATTAAAATGAAGGTATAAACCAGTAAATTAATTACAAAGGAAGGCATATTTTGAAACCTCAAGACCCCAAAATCACAAATACTTTCGATAAAACAGCATTGATCGCGGAAGGTGGTGGGCAACGAGGGATCTTCACCGCAGGTGTACTCGATGCATGGCTTGAACATGAATATGACCCATTCGATTTATTTATTGGTACTTCAGCAGGTTCACAAAACCTTACTAGCTATTTAGCTCGCCAAAAAGGGTATGCCAAACGCTTAATAAGAGGGCTTTCGCGTCACAAACGATTTTTTCAATTAGGCCGTGGTTTAGTTGGTAAACATATAGTCGACTTAGACTGGTACTTTGATAAAACTACCGAAGTTAACAGAGCACTTGATTTTAAAACTGCAAAAGCAAGTTTGGGTGAACGAGAGTTACTTATTACCGCCACTAATGCCCGTGATCGAAAACCTTATTTTTTATCACCAACCGGTGAAGGCCAGCAATGGCGAGATCTATTGAAAGCGTCAAGTGCACTGCCATTTTTATATAAACAAGGTGTAAAACTCACGCCATGGTTAAATGCATTAGCTGCTAATGAAATAGATAAAACCGACGTACACGCTGAGTCAGACTTTTACCTAGATGGTGGCCTTGCTGCGCCACTACCAGTGCGCGAAGCCTACAATCGTGGTGCACGTAAAATTGTGGTGATCCGCACAGTTGATCAAGACTTTCAAGCGCAATCGGCATGGGTAAACAAGTTAAAAGCGTTTGTTTGTGCATCAGGATATTGCCCAAAAACCTTAGATTACTTATTACAACACGAACAAGCGTATGAGGATGAGTTAGCATTTATTGCCAATCCTCCGAAAGATGTAGAAATAATACAAATTTTTGCAAACCAAAAGCTTTCGAGCAAATTACTTGGTAGTTCAACCAATGATCTACGTCGTGATTATAAATTAGGTTTATTGGCAGGTAATAACTATTTTACTGAGCAATACCCAGCAAACAATACCCACCCTGTTGCTGTGGCTAACTAATTGGTATTAATGAATTTATTCCTATCAGTTGTATGTGAGTTGGATAAGTATCATGTGTTGTTAGTTTGTAATTAATAAGCGAGTCATAAATGGCTCGCATTAACGACCCGAGGCCTGCATTTATAATTACTGATCGCTGCGCCAATTAAAACAAATGCCAATGCAATTAAAATTGACCATGAAAAATGTATTTGTTGAGCCATAACCAGTAACACGGTAGATAGTAGCGGTGTTAAAAAACTCAAAGAGGCGAGTAACGTTTTATTACCTCTTTTTAAAGCGATGTCCCATAAGTAAAATGCGCCACCGACAGGTCCTAACCCTAACAAAAAAATACCTACAGTCTGCGTTAATGAAAAACGTGTGACTGTTTGTTCAAAATATATATGTGCCAATAAGGCCAAAATAGCTACATAAAGAGAAAGCCAACCAATATCATCAACGTGATTATCAAAGCGAGTCATGAACAATGAATAACTCGACCATAATAGCGCACAACTCGCAGCAAATAGGTAGCCTAAAAAGTACTGGCTATTGATAGTAAAACCACTGCCATCACTAATTAAAAACACGATCCCTATAAAACCAACCAGCCCGCCTATAATCGCATTTATTTTGTTTTCAGACCGCGCGACAAAAACACCCAATAACAATGGCCATAAATATACAATCAGGCTAATTTCGATCAATGGTGCATATTTAAGTGCCATAAAATAACAAAAATGAAAACCAAATAAACCAACTATGCCAATAATTGTTTGCGCCTTACCAAGTGTAGGCAGAGTTAACAAAGGCTGCTTGGTAACAAGCCGTTTAATAAACAGCAATAAGAACGACACAAAGAAGCACATAAATAGTAATTGAAAAGCCGGTAATGCTTTAGTTAAATTACCTAACAATGCTAATGCGCCCCATAAAAAAATAGCTAATACGCCGAAAATTGTAGACATAGCAAACATTTAATTAAAAATTAATTGATAAAGGTAGTTTATCAATTTTACTATCTAACACTGTGCTTAAAAGGCGATATTGTTGACGCTAAAGCTGCTTTTTTAAGTCTCGTGGGGATTGTTTGAAGTAGCAAGTGAAGGCGCGACTAAAAGCTGATGGGTCGTTATAACCAACCTGTTCACCAATTACTGCTATAGGTAAATCAGAGTAACAAAGTAAGGAACGCGCATGTTCCATTCTTAATTGCGTGTGATGTTTAACCGGGCTGGTGTGCATACATTGCTTAAAAACCGCTTTGAATTGAGTAACACTTAAACATGCAACCGCAGCCATATCATTCAATGTATAGTCTATCGATAAATCTTTTTTTATTAATAACAAAACGTTATTTATCCGCGGATCAATAGTCGCATTGGTAGTTTGTTGCCTGAGTAACACCAAAAATAAATTAAAACATAACGCTGCTTCATCTATGTTAGTTACACCTTGCAACTGCTTTTGGGTAAAACTTAGATAGCTCATTAATTTATCGTCAATACTGAAACAGGGGGCATTCATCGTCGTTAAGTTATTAGGGAGCTCTAATAAATCGGCCACTATAAAACGCGCATTTTCATCTGATTTAAACGCATGTAGAGTATTTTTAGGGATCACAACACATTGACCAACACCAACAGGCGCCGCGAAATTATTCATTTCAAGTTCTATATAGCCACTAAGTGGTAAAACAAGTTGGTGATAGTGGTGCTGGTGGCTGTGGATTTTTCGTGTGTAATATCGAATCGATAAGCTATTCATCTATTAAATTTAATAATTGCTATGACAAACAATCATGAAGGGAATTGTAGGGTGTTGTAAATAACTTTTTGTTATTTTAATACACTCAATACTTGCTAATTTATATCAGCAAGATAAAGTATTGCCAACTAAATATTCTTAAATTCAGCATATGTATTCTATTGCAGGTTGAAAAATAATAACAAGGGCAAACATGTTTGATTTAATCGTAGGCAGTATAAATAACCTACTTTGGGGTGAAGGACAAATACTGATCTACATTTTACTGTTTACAGGTATTTGGTTTTCAGTACGCTTAAAACTGATTCAAATTTTAAAATTTAAACACATGTTCAGCCTTCTCAAAGGCAGTAGCAAATGCAATAAAAACGACATTAGTTCGTTTCAAGCACTGTGCACCGGATTAAGTGCGCGGGTTGGAACTGGCAATTTAGCCGGTGTTGCTGTTGCGATATCATTAGGTGGCAGTGGCGCCATATTTTGGATGTGGGTGATTGCCATACTGGGCATGGCGACCGGTTTTGCAGAAAGCGTACTTGGCCAAGTATATAAAGTACGCGATAGCCAAGGCGAATTTAGAGGTGGCCCCGCTTATTATATTCAACAAGGAATAGGCAGTCGTAGTCTCGCTATCGCGTTTGCGTTGTGTTTGTTCTTAGGTTATGGCTTTACTTTTAGCGCGATGCAAACCAACACCATTACTGATGCGCTTAATTTCGCTTTTGAAATTCCAACCTTATACTCAGGCATAGTCATAACTCTGCTTGCAGGCTCTATTATACTCGGTGGCTTTAAAGCTATTGCCCGCTTTGCTGAGCGAGTAGTGCCGGTGATGGGCATTGTATTTGTACTGGCAGCTGTGATTATTACCTTGATTAACTTCACCCAAGTACCTGCTATGTTGAAGGATATATTCTTATCTGCTTTTGGGCTACAAGAAGCCGGTGCAGGCGCAATGGGCGCGGCAATCAAAAACGGTATTCAACGCGGCTTGTATTCGAACGAGGCTGGCGCAGGCAGTGTACCGCATGCATCAGCAAGTGCGTCGCCCATTCCAAATCACCCAGTAACGCAAGGGTATATTCAAATGCTTGGGGTGTTTTTTGATACTATCGTGTTGTGTAGTTGTACCGCTGTGATTATCTTATTGGCTGATATTGATATCAGTGGTGAGATGGCAGGCATTCGCTTAACACAAGCGGCAATGACCGCACATTTAGCACAAGGGGGCGTGTACTTTGTAGCAGCAGCCATTACTTTATTTGCCTTTACCTCGGTAGTGGCTAATTACGCTTACGCCGAAAGTAACCTACATTTATTTAAGCTCGATAATAAAGTAGGGCGCGGCATTTACACATTTTTATATCTATCAATGATGATGTGGGGGGCGTCTGCCACATTAAAAGAAGTATGGGATTTAGCCGATATTGCTCTTGGCTTGATGACAGTTGTCAATGTAATTGCCATAATACTGCTCACCCCGACTATTTTAAATGTCACAGACGATTATAATAGGCAACGAGCTGAAGGTATTGAGCCTGAATTTAATGCAAAAAATGTGCTCATTCAAGGTAAAACCGAGCAGGGTATTTGGCACTAAACATGACTATTGCTGTGAGGTTTTTTGCATAAGTATTCACCTTGCTGGTTGTTGAAAATGATTAAGTATTTTTATGATTGATATATATGCAGGTAAAACTGCGGCAAAAATAATTACAGAACAAGGTTTTAAGCCCGACCTTTTTAATGCCTTTTTAGGTGCATCCGGTGGCCCTAAATGGTTTACTTTATTTGGTTTAGATAAGTATATTTTTGGTGAGTTTTTTAAAAACCGATCATCGCAACTCAATTTAATTGGATCATCGGCTGGAGCATTCAGATCTGCATGTTTTTCACAAAACGATCCCGTTGCGGCCATTGAACGCTTAGCAAAATCGTATTCGCAAACCCGATATTCTAGTAATAAACCCACTCCTAATGAAATTACCACTAAAGCCCGCGCACTACTCGAAGATGTGTTTGGCGATAACGGTGTCACCGAAATTATAAATAACCCCGTATTTAAAGCGCATTTTATCGTTGCAAAATCTAACGGGTTAATTGCCAGTGAACATAAATTAATACAGCTTTTGGGTTTATCAAAAAGTTATCTGTTTAATCGCGTTAATCGTAAATTATTAGGCGGGCAATATGAGCGTTTTATTTTTGGCGCACCGAATAGTAATTTAAGTATTACTGACAGCTACAATTTTAAAACTCAAAATATCGCACTCACACAAACAAATTTAAAAGATGCCTTACTGGCATCGGGATCAATACCGCTAGTAATGCAAGGTATAAAAAATATTGCCGGCGCGCCTACAGGCATGTATCGCGATGGTGGTATTGTTGATTACCACTTTGATTTTAAAATTAACAATCCTGGACTTATTCTATATCCACATTTCAATTCAGATCCAAAAGCAGGGTGGTTTGATAAAAGTTTAAAACGTAAAGTCGCCGCAGAAAATTACGATAACGTGGTAATGATCACTCCCTCTAAAAAATTCATCGCCAGCTTACCTTACGGAAAAATCCCCGATAGAAGCGACTTTACAGATCTCGATGCGGATACACGTATAAAATATTGGCGAACAGTATTTAGCGAGACTGAAAAACTAGCCGATGATTTTGATAAAAAACTCAATAGCGAAAATGTTGAGCTGAAAATAATTGAATGATCTAATCTATCAAGTAATGTAGTTTTATGAGTCGTAGTTAATAATCCATAAATTATCGTACGTAATATTAAAGGAAAGGGCGAAAGCCCTTTTTATCAATTATTTACAATGTTAGCAATAAGATATAATGACACTAGTGAGTTTTCATAAATAACTTTCTGTATTCATTTATAGAAGATTCTGAATCTGCAAAATAAGTTTGATGTGAATTTTGAACAATTAATGAGTTAAATAATTTTACATCTTCTGTTGTACATAACTCATTAAAAAATTTAGTGTTTATATCACGTAAGATTACATACCCAAACTTTGGTGAGATTGGAAAATAGAGATCTTTACCATTATCAGTAATACTTTTAAGACTTACTACTGGTGAATCAGAAGTAATAAATGAAATGTCTGAAGAGTTAATTAATGGGATATGAATATCGATATTACAATTTGTTAAGAGATTAAGAGCGTAATTTTGCCCAAAGACAAAACTAAAAAACCACCAGTGTTTTCTAAATACACTCAATAGAATGTCAATATCTTTTTCATCTCTAAAATTCTCATTTAAAGAAAATCTAGGCCACAAATTTAACTTAGAAAAACTACTATCTTTTAAATCCTTAGTCCTAGTTGCCTGATGACCAAGAAAATTCATAAAATCTTTAAAGTAATCTGAGTTTTCAAGGATATTAAAATCACCATTACTTAGTTGAGGCAAAACTTTAAGCATTTTACCCTCTATTTTAGAATGATAATTCTCTAAAAGGTTAATTTTCCAGTTATTAACACTATCGGATTGTTTTAAAGCAGCTTTAAACGAATTGTAGTAATGAAGGTTTATCTCGTAATTAGAATCAGATATAAACTTAAGAATGATCTTAATATATAGATCTTCATAATTTTCAATATGTTCCAATTTATAAAAAAAATCTTGCTTAGCTACTCCAAGCGCGGTTTCAGTTGCTGCAATATGTTTTTTAGTAGCAAAGTAAGCTAATTTATTATCAACCTGCCAATTTTCTAGATAACGCCGCCAAACAAAATGATGATTTTTTTTGGGTACTAATTTTTTAGATTCTAGCAAAATTAACTTCCTGTCTTTTCTGAAATATCACCAACAATATCTAGTAATTGGTTCTGTAATTCAAATAAATACTTATCTTGTGTAGATGTCTGTCTTTTGAGGTTTTGGTACATTTGCTCTGATTTCTTAGCAGAACATTTATATCGGTGTACTAACTGTAAATGAGATGGTTTTACTATACCCCAAGGCGTAGTCATTTTGTTGTCGTGATATCAAATTCTATAATCTGCCCATGGGCGAGTAGGAGAAAATAGCCTAGATAAATTATTTAAATTTGCTTTAGCTGACGCGTTTGATAAAAGTATAGCTATAAAAAATTTGAATTAAAACTAATTGAAAAATTTAAGCTATAAGTTATTTTTGGCTGATAGCTGATAGCTGATAGCTGATAGCTGATAGCTGATACCTCATAAATTACGTTATGTTAAATAGGCTGAAATAAATTAAAGTGGGCGTAATCATACGAACTAGCCCACTTTTAGAAGGGTTTTGAGGTCTTAATTTAGCTCAGAATCTACCCAGAATTTAGTGCCTTTTAGTACGGCTTGTAATGCAAGGCCATTTTCGGTTAATGAATAAACAGTTACTTGATCTGCAATGGCTTCGGCAACAAGTGCACCGCCTTTATCTTGGTATTTTGCCGCTGCATCGGCATTGCCACCGAAGGCCCAGCCATTTTCAATAAAACGATTTAACGCAGCTTGATTATGAAAAACCATTACAACGTTAAAGTCTTTAACACCTAAACCAAGTCCTAAACCAGCTTCACCCATATTCATATAAGTTGATTTACCCGTCAAATTATTTTTAACCACACCATAACCGCCACCAAAGCTGGCTAAAACTACATTGACATTAGCATTATCAAATACTGCATAACCAGCGGCATTTTTAATTTGCTCTTTAACATCTGGTTTTTCTTTGTATAATTTACTGAGTGTATCTGCTCGCATATTTTGCACTAGATTACGCTTTTCAGTTGGAGAAGCACTACCTGTTGTAGCACAACCAGACAGGACTAATGTAAGTGCAACTAAACTTAAAACTATTAACTTTTTCATATGCCTTCCTTAAACCAGCAACATTGCCTTGGTATTATCTGATTAGCTTAACAATATAATTATTCACTAAGTCCAATACTAGACAGTATCGGACTTTAAAGTTAAACTGTAACTACTTTATTTTATTAGAAATAACTATATTATGCTTGTTGCTTTGGTCGATACATTAAAACAATTACGGTATCAAATTGCCCATCTTGAAGATGATACAATGCAATCAGAATACCCAGAACTTGCCACCTTTATACAGCAAGTTGGCTTGACTGTCGCTGAATCTAAGCAAGAATTAGTATTTTTGTATCAATTTTTATATGTTTATGGCCGAAAATCAGAAGCGACATATAATCGTTTTCGGAACGAACTCGAACGCTTTTACCTATGGTCTTGGTTAGTCGCAGAAAAATCAGTATTTGAATTAAAACGTGAAGACATAGAAGCCTATGTCGATTTTATGGTCGAACCCGATAAAAGCTGGGCGATGACTTCAGTGCAATGGCGCTATAAAGATGAGCAAGGGATCCGTAGATTAAACGAAAATTGGCGCCCTTTTATGCTCAAAGAATCTATTGCTAGCCAACAAACATTAGCGGCCATGTTTACTGCTTTAAATGTATTTTACAAGTTTGCTATTTTAGAAGAAAAAACCTTTGCTAACTTTGTACCGGTTGTAAAAAAGAATAGCCCTTATTTAGTTGTGCAATCACAAATAAAAATTCCTGATACCTTGAGTGATATTCAATGGGAATATGTATTTGGTGTCACACGTGATAAGTGTGAGCAACAACCTGATCTTGAAAGAAATTTATTTACCTTAGCGTGTTTAAAAGGTCTTTATTTACGGATCTCTGAACTATCAGAGCGACCACAATGGTCGCCTGTTATGTCTCATTTTTGGCAAGATAATGATGGCTTTTGGTTTTTAAGAATTATGGGTAAAGGAAATAAATTACGTGATGTCACACTCAGTGAAGATTTTGTAACTTATTTAAAACGTTATAGGTTGTACCGAGGTTTACCAGCCCTGCCCCGCGTTGATGAATCTGAACCATTGGTGCATAAAATTCGTGGTCAAGGCGGAATGACCGTTCGACAAATTCGTCGCTTAGTTCAACAAAGTTTTGATTTAGCCAAACAATCTTTACTTGATGATGGCTTTACTGATGATGCCGAGCAACTAGAATCGGCAACAGCGCATTGGCTCAGACATACTGGTGCTACGCATGATGCACAAACTCGCCCTTTAAAACATTTATCAGAAGATTTAGGACATGCAAAAATTGCCACCACCGATCAAATATATATTCAGACAAATATCAAAGAACGAGCAAAATCTGGACTTAAAAGGAAAATCTAAATGGAATATGTTGTATTAACTGCAGTGGGTTTAGCCTTTTTAATTTATTCATTATCTATGCATCAATTAGAGCGAGCTGAAATTACCGGACCTATGTTTTTTGTTATTATCGGTGCGTTGATCGGGTTTATGCTACCAAGTAAAACGGCATATTTAACCAGAGACTTAGATCACTTATTACCTTTAATAGAATTAACACTGAGCATATTTTTATTTACTGATGCCGCAAAAACCAAACTGATGGTTTTAAAACACAGTTTTCAATACCCTAGCCTATTACTTTTTATTGCTTTACCACTTACCTTGTTTGCTGGAATTATTATTGCGAGTTTAATGTTTACCCAGCTGACACTTATTCAAGCTGCACTAGTTGCAATAATATTAACGCCTACAGATGCAGCGCTTAGTAAAGGATTATTAAATAGCAGCGCGGTGCCTGAAAAAATTCGTGAAGGGATCAATACTGAAAGTGGTTTAAACGATGGTTTATGTGTGCCAATATTTTTAGTCTTGATGTTGTTAGCAAAAGAGCCTGCATCTACATTTTCGGTTTTTGATACGGTCATTGTTTTTGCGCGTGAATTAGGTGTGGCTATTCTGGTTGCAGTTGCTGCAATGGGATTGATCATTCCCGCGATTAAATTTGCCATGCAACGTCATTATTTTTCAAATAATAGTAGCCCATTTTTAGTGGTTGGTATGGCAATGGCCATTTTTTCAATCGCACAAAGTTTGCATAGCAGTGGTTTTATTGCGGTGTTTGTTGCTGGATTAATTTTTGATAGATTTACCGATCAGGCTTTACGCTTAAAACTCGTTGAAGATAGTGAACACATCGCGGACTTTACTGGTTTGTTGATCTGGTGTTTATTTGGTTTTGTATGCAGCTATTTAGTTTTGCCAGAATTATCATGGGCACTTACTGTATTTGCACTACTGAGTACAACGCTTATTCGAATTATCCCTGTGATGTTGTCATTACAATTTACTAAATTAAAAATGAAAGAACGTTTTACTTTTGCTTGGTTTGGCCCGAGAGGCTTAGCATCTATTGTATTTACTTTAATGGTGATCGATAGCGGCATCGAAAATAAATACCTTATAGCTACGATTGCTATGACAACTATTTTATTTAGTGTTTTTATTCATGGTATGAGCACCAAGCCTATTGCTGATAGTTATTTAAAATAAAAAAACGATATAAAAAATGCCGCATTCCTTTTTAAAAGCGTGCGGCATTTTTATATTAAATGTTATTGCTTAGCTTATCTGCTAGTAGTTCTATTGGGTGTTTTGGTTTGAATTTTTCATAGCGTTTAACTTGGCTACGACAAGAAAAACCGGTTGCTAATAATTGCTCAGGTTTATTTTTCTCTACAACACCTTGCCAACTCATTTCATATAATGCTCGAGAGTTTTTCTGGTTTTGCGCTTCATGTCCATATGTACCTGCCATACCGCAACACCCTGTTGCTGTTGTATTAAGTTTTAGGCCTAAGTCAGTAAAAATTGTTTGCCATACATTCGCCGCTTTTGGTAAAGCGGTTGTTTCAGTACAATGACTTAATAACGTAAATGTTATATTGCTATCAACTTTGTTAGCTAATGATTTAAAAGATTGTGTTGCTAACCATTCATGAGCAAGTAGCACTTCAAATTCACCACGTTCATCACCTAAAATAGAATTATATTCATCCCGATAACACATTACTAATGATGCATCTAAACCTACAAGTGGTGCATTTATTTCAGATAATGAATTTAAAAATGTTGCTGCATTTTTTGCTGTGATCTTAAATTCATTTAAAAAACCTTTAACGTGTTGCGGTTTTCCATTTGGCTTAAACGGTAACAGTATTGGCTTCTTACCTAGTGCGGAAATTATTTTTATAAAACTTTCTACCAGCTCAGCTTCATAAAAACTGGTAAACGGATCTTGCACAATTAGTACATACTCACTTTGTTGCTCGGGAGATAAGCCTGAAAGTTGTGCAAAATTAAATTCGTGTGTTTTATTAATCCGTTTTGTTAAACGTGGTGAACTAAGCACGGGTGTATCAACATAGCCAACAGATTTTTTTATTAATGAGCTGACTAATTTAGTTTTTACAATTGGGTTTATTACATTTGAAAATTTGGCCATTAATGGTGCACTGGCTTCAATATTACCGACTAGATAATCTTTAAGTGGGCGCGCGTAGTAACTGTGATAATAATTTAAAAAACGTGATCTAAAAGTCGGTACATCAACTTTTATTGGGCACGCTGTGGTACATGCTTTACACGCTAAACACTCATCCATTGAGGCTTTAACTTCATGAGAAAAATCATATACGCCTTTCTTTTTATCGCGGCTATGTTGAAAACGTTCCCACCAGGTGATCACTTCACCTTTGTTAAGTTCTTTTTCAACCTCAATTAAATCAATCTCTTTTGCTTCTTGTAATCGTAACCATTCGCGCATTAAACTTGCGCGACCTTTAGGTGAATTACGACGATCACCGGTTACTTTATATGATGGGCACATAGGAGAGTTTTCATCATAGTTAAAGCAAATACCATTACCATTGCATGTCATTGCATTATTAAAACTAGTTTTAACATCAACCGAAATTTGTCTGTCGAACCACGCACGCTTTTGACCGTCAACACTGACTAGTGAGTCCTTACTTTCAATCGGAGTACATATTTTTCCGGGATTAATCCTATTGTTAGGATCAAAAGCTGATTTTATAAGTCGTAATTGCTTAAATAAATGCTCACCAAAAAACTCAGGGCCATATTCACTTCTATACCCTTTGCCGTGCTCGCCCCACATTAAACCACCGTATTTAGCTGTGAGTTTAACAACTTCATCAGAGATCACTCGCAGTAATTTTTCTTGTTCGGGATCACACATATCAAGTGCCGGTCTAACATGTAATACACCGGCATCAACATGACCAAACATGCCATATTGTAAATTATGGCTATCGAGCAAAGCTCTAAATTCAACAATATAATCTGCAAGATTCTCAGGTGGTACGGCGGTGTCTTCAGCAAACGCCAAAGGTTTTTGTGCGCCTTTAACATTACCCAACAAGCCAACTGATTTTTTACGCATGGCATAAATTTTTAAAATATCAGTCTTACTGCTGGTAAGTTGATAACCAATTACGCCGTTTTTTTGTTGTGCAACGCAATCATCGAGTAATGCACATAGCGACTCAACTTTGTCTTTTATGTCATCAGGCGATACAGCATTAAACTCAACCATGTTAAGCCCTTGCATATCTTTATTTGGCACATCGGTTATTAAGTCCGATACTGAATGCCAAATTATATCTTCACGTGCAAGATTTAAAACTTTGCTGTCAACGGTTTCAACTGAGGTAGCACGAGCATCGACCAAAAATGGTGAATGCCGCAGTGCCGAATCAAAGCTATCATACTTGATGTTGATTAAAGTTTTGAATTCAGCAATAGGTGTGATGTTTAATTTAGCCTCAGTAACAATACCAAGCGAACCTTCTGAGCCAGTTATTAGCCTACTCATATCAAAAGTTTGTAAGTCATCACTTAGCACATGTTCTAGGTCATATCCGGTTAAAAAGCGATTTAAACGTGGAAACTTGGCTAAAATTGCATCCCGCTCAGACAAACAAATATCTAGCACTGTTGCGTACAGTTTACCGATTGTAGTGTTTTGTTCGGCAATTAGTTTGGCTTTATCAATGTCTATTGGTGTCGTTGACATTTGTGTGCCATCGACTAAATAAGTGGTAAGTCCTAAAACATGATCGCTAGTTTTACCATACACCAGTGAGCCTTGTCCTGATGCATCGGTATTAACCATTCCGCCGATTGTTGCGCGATTACTCGTTGATAAATCAGGTGCAAAGAAAAATCCATAAGGGCGTAAAAAATCATTTAGTTGATCTTTAATCACGCCCGTTTGCACTCTAACCCAACCTTCTTCAGGATTAATTTCGAGGATTTCTCGCATATAACGTGATAAATCGACTACGATCCCGGGAGTTAATGATTGACCGTTGGTGCCTGTACCACCGCCGCGAGGTCCAAAAGTCAGCGATAGATAAGGGTCTTGTGCAGCAGTTTGCAGAGCAATTTGAATATCTTTTTCAGTTTTAGGAAAAATAACACTTTGCGGTAACTGCTGGTAAATACTGTTATCAGTTGATGCAGTTATACGAGTGGCATAACTTGCATCAGTGTCGCCAGTAAACCCTTGTTTAATTATAGTTTTTAAGTAACTTGCGACTAAATCGGTCGCGGCATCTTGTTGGCTAATAGTTGCTATCATGACGGTAGTAAATTAAGGCATTTGTTCGATTATATCATGCTAAAGAGCAATAGAAATTGAAGATTTTACAGTTTGTAACACTCTTTTTATCGTAAAAAGACTGTGATTACTTATACTCATAGTAGATGCTTAATTGCGAGGGAATTGAAATGAAAAAATGTGTATTAGTTTTAGTCGGCAGTTTATTTATGTTGCTGGGATTATTTTTTGCTATTGTACCAGGCCCTTCTTTGATCTTTTTTATTGCAGGGCTTATGTGTTTCTCTTTTTATTACCCTAAAGCACGCCATTATTTAGCAATTTGCCAAAAAGCGCTGACAAAATCTTGCGCGTTCTTAGATAAGAAGTTAGCCCGATAAAAGTTATAAATAGGCTATAACATATTGAGTAAACAAAAATGCCAGCAATAACGCTGGCATTTTTTATACTTTAACGATTATTTTGCTAATTTTTTAGCAAGGTATAACCAAGTTTCAAGTACTGTATCTGGGTTTAGTGAAACAGAATCAATTCCCTGCTCTACTAACCACGCAGCAAAGTCTTCATGATCTGATGGACCTTGACCACAAATACCAACATACTTTCCTTTTGCTTTGGCAGTTTGAATTGCCATAGAAAGTAGTTTTTTGATTGCAGGGTTACGCTCATCAAATAAATGGGCAATTAATCCTGAGTCACGGTCTAAACCAAGCGTAAGTTGCGTTAAATCGTTTGAACCGATTGAAAAGCCATCAAAATGTTCTAAAAATTCATCAGCAAGTAATGCATTTGATGGAAGTTCACACATCATGATTACTTTTAAGCCATTTTCGCCACGTTTAAGACCATGTTCTTCAAGTAATTCAATAACACGTTTACCTTCTTCAAGGGTACGTACGAATGGGATCATGATTTCAATGTTGGCCATATCCATGTCGTTACGAACACGTTTGATTGCCTCACACTCTAGTGCGAAACAGTCACGGAAATCTTCCGAAATATAACGTGCTGCGCCACGGAAACCAATCATTGGGTTTTCTTCTTCAGGCTCGTATTGTTGTCCGCCAACTAAGTTAGCATATTCATTTGATTTAAAATCAGACATACGAACAATTACACGCTCTGGTGCAAATGCACAGCCTAAGGTCGAAATACCTTCAACTAATTTAGCAATATAGAATTCAACCGGTGATTCATAACCGGCAATCATCTGTGTGATTTCAGCTTTTAACTCATCTGTTTGAGCATCAAAATTTAGCAATGCTTTAGGATGCACACCAATCATACGGTTGATAATAAATTCAACGCGCGCAAGACCAACACCTGAGTGTGGTAAGCGTGCAAAATCAAATGCACGATCTGGGTTACCAACGTTCATCATGATTTTCATTGGTAGTTCAGGCATTTTATCGACACGTGAAGTGAGGATTTCAAAATCTAAAATACCTTCATAAATAAAGCCAGTGTCGCCTTCAGCACATGATACGGTTACTTCTTGGCCTGCTTTAATTAGGTCAGTTGCATTACCACAGCCTACAACTGCTGGAATACCTAACTCACGGGCAATGATTGCCGCGTGACATGTACGACCACCACGATTAGTTACAATCGCTGCAGCACGTTTCATGATAGGTTCCCAATCTGGATCAGTCATGTCGGTTACTAAAATGTCACCTTGTTGAACTTGATCCATTTCTTTAATCGAATCAAGTACACGAACAACACCTGAGCCAATTTTATGGCCGATGGCACGTCCTTCAACGACAACAGCACTGCTGCCATTTAGTTGAAAACGCTCCATAACATTCGCATCTTCGTTTGAACGAACTGTTTCAGGGCGAGCTTGTACAATGTATAGCTTGCCGTCATTACCGTCTTTTGCCCACTCGATATCCATCGCGCGGCCATAATGTTTTTCGATGATCACAGCTTGCTTTGCAAGCTCTTGAACTTCGGCATCGGTAATTGAGAATTTATTTGAAAGGGCTGCATCTACATCTACGATTTCTACTTGTTTACCATGCGCTTGATCGGCAGAGTAAATCATTTGAATCGCTTTTGAGCCAATATTACGGCGCACTACAGATGGCTTACCTTTAGCAAGTGTTGGTTTATGAACATAAAATTCATCAGGGTTTACTGCGCCCTGTACAACCATTTCACCTAGACCATAACTTGAGGTGATAAACACGACATCTTCGAAACCTGATTCAGTATCAATACTGAACATAACGCCAGACGATGACTTATCAGAACGTACCATGCGTTGAATACCCGCAGATAATGCTACGCCGCGATGATCATAACCCTGGTGAACACGGTATGAAATGGCACGGTCATTGAAAAGCGATGCGAACACATGCTTGATGGCGACCATTACTGAGTCGATACCACGTACATTTAGGAAGGTTTCTTGTTGACCTGCGAATGATGCATCAGGCATATCTTCAGCTGTTGCTGATGAACGTACTGCGAATGAAACATCGTCTGCTGCATTGCCGTGGAGTTGGCTGTATGCGTCGCGAATGGCTTGGTCTAAATTAGGTTGGAATGGGGTGTCGATAATCCACTGACGAATATCAGCGCCGACTTTTGCTAGTGTATTTACATCTTCCACGTCCAGTGTGTCTAAAATGTCGTGGATCTTTGCATTTAGTCCTGATTGCTCAAGAAACTCATTAAATGCGTCTGCGGTAGTAGCAAAACCACCTGGGACTTGTACACCAGCGTTTGCTAGGTTAGAAATCATTTCGCCGAGTGAGGCATTTTTGCCGCCAACACGAGGAACATCTTGCATACCAAGCTCTTGATACCAGAGAACGTATTCTTGCACGGATCTTTCTCCAAAAAAACAAATTGTAGTAATAACTGTGAGAGTTAAGAAAGAAAACCTTCTAAAAAGGTCACCTTCATTCTACACTGGCAATAGACCTTACGTAAACCGTAGGGTGGCTATTTTAACTATTAAACGTAATAAAAAGGTTAATATGAGAACTGCATTTTATATTTCTGACGGTACAGCTATCACTTCTGAAGTATTTGGCCACGCCACTTTGTCATTATTTCCCGTTGAATTTAATCATAAAACTATCCCTTTTGTTGAAACTGAAAAAAAAGCGAACGAAATAAAAGCATTGATCAATGCAACGGCACAACGCGAAGGCGAAAAACCATTGGTTTTTTTTACTTTTGTTAATCACAATTTAAGTGAAATTATTCGCTCATCGACCGCCGTTACTTATGATTTCTTAACTACATTTAGTGAGAAAATTGAGCAAGAACTAAAAGTAGCGCCTGTGCCTAAAATTCATCGTACTCATTCAATGCATGAAAAAAGTTATGACTTTAGAATTGATGCCGTGAACTATGCGCTTACTAATGATGACGGCGCTAATATTAGTAACTATGCTGAAGCCGATATAATTTTGGTCGGCGTAAGCCGCAGTGGTAAAACGCCAACTAGTTTATATTTAGCGCTACAGTATGGTATTAAAGCAGCTAATTACCCTATCACTGAAGAAGATTTAGATTCGGGTAACTTACCACAGTGCTTAGTAGCCTATAAGCATAAGCTGTTTGGTTTAACGATTGATCCAGTCAGGTTGGCTGATATTCGCCAACGCCGTATGGCTAATTCAAAATACGCATCACTTAAGCAATGTCGAATCGAAGTACGCGAAGTTGAAATGCTGTATAAAAAACATAAGCTGGCGTATTTAAATTCGACCCATCATTCTGTAGAAGAAATTTCCGCTAAGATCATTTCTGATACTAACCTTGAGCGACGTAAGTACTAACTTCAATATAGCTAATTATAGTTCCACAAGGTATAAAAATAATATCGGACATTAAAAAAGCCGCATCTGCGGCTTTTGATTTTTTGGACTAACTCTACTTACGTGCGTCTTTTAATAAATCTGCAACTAAGAAGCCAAGTTCTAATACCTGATCAGCATTTAAACGTGGGTCACACTGTGTGCGATAACGCTGTGCTAGGTCGTCATCAGATAATCCGTAAGCACCACCAGTACACTCAGTAACATGTTGGCCAGTCATTTCTAAATGAACACCACCTGCATACGAGCCCTCAGCTTTATGAACTGCGAAGAACTGGCTGATCTCACGCAAAATATTGTCAAAGCTTCGGGTTTTATACCCTGATGTCGCTTTTTCAGTATTCCCGTGCATTGGATCAGAACTCCAAATTACTTTACGGCCTTCTTGTTGAACGCGACGTACTAAGGCCGGCAACTTTTCAGGAAGTACATCAGCACCCATACGTGTAATTAATGTTAAGCGCCCTGGGATGTTATCTGGATTAAGCGCATCAATTAAACGAATTAAGTCGTCAGGATCCATTCCTGGGCCAACTTTTACCCCAATTGGATTTTTAATACCTTTAAAGAATTCGATATGTGCATGATCAAGTTGGCGAGTACGTTCACCAATCCAAACAAAATGTGCTGAGCAGTCATACCAATCGCCAGATAGATGATCACGGCGAGTAAGCGCTTCTTCATACCCCAGTAATAACGCTTCATGAGAGGTGTATAGATCAGTCTCTTTAAGGCTTGGTGCAATTGTTGAGTTAATACCGCACACTTCCATAAACTCAAGCGCATCTTGAATCTTATCCGCAAGTTGTTGGTATTTTTCTTTAAGTGGGTTTGCGGCAACAAAACCCATGTTCCAGCGATTTACCTGATGTAAATCTGCAAGTCCACCTTGTGCAAATGCGCGTAATAAATTTAATGTTGCTGCACTGTGATGATAAGCCGTCATTAAGCGTTGTGGATCGGGAATACGCGCTTGTTCAGTGAACTCAAAATTATTTACGATATCACCACGGTATGAAGGTAAAGATACCCCATCAATGGTTTCTAAATCTGCTGAGCGTGGTTTAGCATATTGCCCTGCCATGCGCGCAATCTTAACTACAGGGCATTTACCGCCATAAGTTAGTACGACTGCCATCTGTAATATTGTTTTAAATGTGTCACGAATATTAGCGGCATTAAAGTCACTAAATGATTCAGCACAATCACCACCTTGAAGTAAGAAGGCACGGCCTTCACAAACGTCTTCTAGTTGTTTAAATAAACTACGGGTCTCTTCTGCGAAGACCAGTGGCGGTGCACTCTTTAATTGGCCTTCAACAGTTTTCAGCGCTTCTTGATCTGGATACTGTGGCTGCTGAAGTATTGGGAGCTCTCTCCAGCTATTTGGGTTCCACGACTGCATATTAATTTCCTCATTCCTACATTTACCTGATAGATGAAAATTAACGTATGCAGTGCCCCTGTTCAAGGACTATATTCGCTAATTATCAATTATTTAGTTATGAGATAAATATTATTGATGATTTGCACTGTTCTGCCACCTTTTTATTTTTTAAAATATGCACAGGGTATTGTTTAACTTATTAATATAAAACATAAAATTAAATAATACAGCGAGACCTTAGTAAATAAATTAAGTGCCTACTCTACAACTGAAAATAAGAACACATCATACTTAAATTGCAATGCTATGTAACCTTAACTTTACAGTTGAAATTAGATTTTTTTTATATCAAATGGCTGAAGTTTAAAATATGTGCTAAGGGTGCTGAGTAATAAAGAGGTATACCTAAATTAAATGAAATTCAGTTCGTCTGATGTTGCTTGTAACTACCTTGTTTGATTCATGTTGGCACGTATCTCAAATTACTGATAGTTGTCAATTCAAGCCTGAATGACACTGCAATTAAATTAAGGTAATAGTATGTAATTGTAAAATTCGAGCGCTGGTTTGACTCCAACTCCTATACATCTTATTGGCCTATTTCTCAGCGTTCATACAACATTTTTATAATGCCTGGCTTAAACTAGATAGGTTTAACAGCTTGTTATCACTGTAGTTCAGCTCTTTAACTATATCGACGATTACTTAAGCTTCATGGTTATAAAGTCTGTAAGCGCAGTTTATTTTTGTGCTCACAGCCATAAACTTACTCACTGCAACTGCACGACTGATAATTTGTAAGCTGTTTCAAATTAGATAATCCCCTGAAGCAAAATTGAAATAGTGTGCCTATGAGTAATTTATAGAATTGGTCACATCAATAAGCTCCCGTAAATTGTTGCATTGATATACCAGTATCCATTGGCAACTGAAAACTACAATAGAGTTAGTCCTCACCCTTTAACTACACAACTTATACTTGAGGTAAATACTTCTATCGGATCGGAGATTATGCAATTGCAGCAACATGATGTACTTAATCATCAGCTCAAAGGCAATATTTAAACATACTTACCAAGAATAAAGAACACATCATACTTCATTAATTTATAATATATACTTAACATCGAGTAAAATTTAACAATGTATAAACAGGTGATTATGCGCTGCTTTGTTTTTAGTTTAACTGCGGCTATGGTAGACTATTATCATCTATATTGTATGATGTGTTCTTATGGTAACTAAAGTACAAATTCGCAGTCAGTTCGATTTACTTAGTGATTTAACTAATCACTTTATTGATGATTTAATGCAATGCGATTATTCAAAGGCTGATTATTATCAATTGCCTGATATTGATAGTAACGATGAAAAGATAGTCCCTCAATCGATCAATGTTACGAAAATTACAGGTGCTACGGGCCAAAAGTTGATTTTAAATTCATTTAACGATATCTATAAAAAATCAGGCTTAAGTAGTCGTGTTTTAAAACGTCACCCTGGGTTACTGGTAATAAAAAATGCGGATCAAAAACAACTTGTTGCTCGAATTCAACAATTAAATAAAGCTAAAGCTGCATTTAAAGAATGTATTCTAGCCATTGATAATAATGATGCTCGCTTTGAAGCAGTTCATAATGCGATACCAAATTTAATAACACTCGCCGCGTACCGTAAAATTCATTTTGAAGTAAACTCCCCTTTTTCAGTTCGTTTTACCTGGATGCACAAACACGCGACTAAAACACTGACAAAAAAGATGGCACTAGCCATGCTCGAAAAATCAGCCGGTTATTCCAATCCTAGAATGATAGATCAACTCAGTTGGCAAACACTCGTTGCTCAAGAACAATTACGTGTCGCTAGTTTAGGAGATAAAGATAAGTTACGAATAAGACGCCCAACCCGCGTTAGCCCACAAGTAAATGTGAGATACACCGCGCAAAATCGTTATCATGTTAGTGCCGCACTACCTTTTATTTTGATAAACCCTGAACCGGATGTAAAACTAGGTACGTTATCAGATTATCAAAAACCACAAAGCCATCCGCGTAAACGAGAGTATGATTTTCTTGTTGATAGATTATATTTGGAACAAGTTGATAAATAATTATGTTAAAAAAGCCGCTATATAGCGGCCTTAGTCAGAATAAGCTTAAGCAGTAAGTTAATCTTTAACTATTTCTTCAATTTTATCTTCGTCGATTAAAACTGCATTTTCAACTATGCGTTTACCACCTTGAATTTCAATACGTTTGTTATGCTTATTCAAAGTAAGTATTTCATCACAAAACTGATCTGAAGGATGCATCTCGTATGTATAATCGACAATGTTGCCAGTTTTATCATCTTTAACATTAGTAATGCTATATTCTGAAATAGCACCTTTTTCGATAAGATCTTTCATCGTAGTGGTCATATCACGACGCAATGCTTTTAATTTATTTTCAGTGATATCGTCAGTTGAATAGATTGAGCCATATTTTTCCATGATAGATAACAATCTAAAATGATATGTTTTTCCTGGTGCCGCATAGCGCCAAAGATGATAAAGACGCAACATCATCCAGCGAGATAATCCGCGCTTTAATTCTTGCGCGCTATTGAAATAGTAACCTTTGTATTCAAGGTTATCGATCATGTTATGGACAAACGCATTCAAGCACGCAACACATTTAACATTACCGCCCTGCCCTTTTTTACCACTAAAGTGCAAAGAAGAAAGAAAGTTCATATTTGATTCGTAAAATGAATCATCAATATTGGTATTTTTAGTATCTGTCGCTGAATACTTAAACGATAGCTTAGAACCTTGCAGTGCTTCTAATGCTTCTTTGATTTGTGGGTAAGGCATTGATTGCCCAACAGCTTTAAGTTCTTGCGCTAATTCGTTCATCGAAAAAACCACGGCATATTGAATACCGGACTTAAAATTGATTTTAACAATTTTACCTTTAGAAGCTAAACGGATTAATGCACGTTCTACTTTTTCTTCACGATCTGATGGCCAAACTAAATATTCAACATCTTCACCGTCTTTACGGGTACTTACTACCGCTGGAGTAATTTTAATTTCACCATCATACAAAATGCCATCCACTTTTTCGGATATTTTTCGAGTAATAATGGTTTTTTTAGGCGCTTCTTCGAGTGGTAATTTTTTATGGCCTGAGCGAACAAAACGTCCCCACAAATCATAATGATTAAAAGTATTCGAATAGGCCCTTAGTCCATGCGCTGCATTTTCTAATGAAACTCGCACATCTTTATTGTCTGTAAATAATGCGAGGCTTTCGTTATCTATTGCACTTTCCACCCCGTGGATCTGACCCCGTAATGTATCGGGTAAGTTATCTACCGAGATGTTGACCTTTCGGTTCATTGTTCTTATTTCCAATTTTATTGCGACAGCTAATAACAACACATTAAACAGAAAAAGTTAAATGTTTAAGTTAGTACAAAACTGATCTGGGATTAAAATATATGTTCAGATCACTATTTTACTAAGTAACCTTAATGATCTTGATTTTCAGATCAGTTTTTTACTAACACTACGGTTATAAGTCTAAATTTTACTAACTCACGCATATTTTTGTCCGTCTATTTTTGTTTTTTAACCAAAAATACACGACATAAATCTAATTTTTACTAATGCCTGTGGATAATCATCGAATCAGTTAGCATAGATCTGATCTATACCTACTACAGATCAGATCTATACTAATTGAACAGCCTATTTATCCCGATCGTAAGTGGATAAGTTCTTAATTATCTTAGTAAAAAACTGATCTCAACAGCGGTTTTTGTGCGTAAACCTGTGTTCAAACTGTGCATAACTTAAGTCTCAGATTCAGAGTTAGTAAAATTACGATCTGTCAGTTACTAAAGATCTGATCTTAACCAAGTATAAACCTGATCCACTTTTTTTACTATTATTTATATATATCAAAAACTTAGGTGTGTATTTTATGCCCTTAACCTTTACTACCTTATATATTTAACCACCTTTAAACTTCTTTATTTATACTAAGCAATTTTAAAATTACAAATTAATTCTAAATGTCTTGTTATTAAAAGCCATGTCGTCATAAATAGTTGTTTACAGTCAATTGAATGGACATTATACTTAATGCCTAACTTTGAGGAATAAAGTATGTCAATTCATAATAATGCGCTATCCACCTATCGGCTTTTAAAAGCAACTGCAGAAGTCGCAGAAAAATCATTAGCAGGACGTATTCAGCATTATCGTGCCCACTTAAAATCTGAAGAAAAAGAGCTTCGAACTTACACTCAAAAAGCAGCAGCTGACCTGTTAGGCTGTAACAATCGTACCTTAAAACGCCGCCATGACAATGGTGATTTTGATGAGCTAAACATTAAACGCGGCGCTAACGGCCATTACGCTTACACTTTGGTAAATATATTTGCTATGGCAGATATAATGGATATTCAGCCAGATCACCGCAATGTTGACGATAAATTACAAGTTATTGTTATCAACTCTCTAAAAGGCGGCTGTGGTAAAACAACCAGTATGGTAAATATTGCTGCAGCCCTAGCTACGACTAACATTAAACGTTACCGTATTGGTATTATTGATTTAGATCCGCAAGGGTCATCATCGAGTTTTTTCCCACCCAGCGAACCTGAACCGATCACGGTCGGTGATTTAATGCGAGATTGCATTGATTTAGATCCAGATGAAACTTGGCAGCAACTTGTTACAAATGCTTTTTTGCCTACGCATATCCCAAATATACGCATTTTGCCTTCTGGTATGGATGACTTTTACTTTGAACACGAAACAGCAACATTGCTAAAAGATAGTTCAAGTTATGAAAAAACCCGTCATTACCATAAACTATTAGAAAAAGTTATTGATCCGGTTAAGGATCAATTCGATATCATTTTAATTGATACAGCTCCATCTCTTAACTTCATGTTTTATAATGCTTTAATGGCATCTACGGCAATGCTGATCCCGGTGCATCCTGAGGCCGTTGATTTCGATGCTAATAACAAATATTTAAAACGTTTAGGCGAGATCTATCATACCGTTGCATCTTTAGGTCATGAAGGCTGGGACTTTATGCAATTTTTAGTAACTAATTACGTAAAAGGCAATCATTCACAGCGTGACATCGTTAAAGATGTACGCAGTGCATTTGGTCGTCAGGTAATGAGTTACCCAATTAACCACAGCTCGGCAATTACAGCGAGCTCTTCGTCATTCAATACTATTTTTGATCAAAAAACATCTGACAGCTTAGCAAGTAGAGAATCACTGATCAGAGCTCAAGAAAATATAAAAGATGTTGTTGATGAATTAGAAATGCTGATCCGTTCAAACTGGCAATCAACACAATCTCAATTGAATGAAACTAAGTAAGGTAGTTAACAAAAAATGGCTAAAAAACGTAAAAATGACACCAGCTTAGATCCTTTTGCTACTTCAATTGGTAATAGCAATCTTGATGAATTACTAGAACAAGCAAACGCAGGCGATGTGATCAAAATGCCTGCACCAAGCGATCCTAATCGTCAGATCACACTCGTTTGCAAAGTGATCCCGCATGCTGAAATAGAAAGTACCACCAAGGTGTACGCAAAAAATCGTCGTGTTCAAGTATTACTCAATGAAAAGTCTGTCGCTGATATACTCCCTGCAATAGCCGAGGATGGTCGTAACCAACACCCCGCCCTATGTTGGGACAAAGGTGATGAAACGTTGGTATTAGCCGGCTCACGTCGTCGTATGGCATGTATAATCGGCAATGCTGACTACATGGTTCTTAGTTCGAGTGATTTTACAGATTTAGATGCTAAGATTTTAGCGGTATCGTCAGACCAATATATTGCCCCGAGCCTCTGGGAGCTTGGCCAAGCATATCAACAAACAAAAGATGAGTTAGTTGCACAGGGAAAAAAAGGCTCTTACCGTGAAGTAGCCGCCATTGAAGGTGTATCGCATACAGCTATTGCTGATGCAATTAAAGCCTTTGAGAAGCTTCCTGCTGCTGTACTTGCCCTTTATCCAACAGCGAATCATGTTGGCCGTGAAGTAGCTAAAAAACTGATTGCAGCAAAAGAACGTGATGAGCATAGTTTTAATCAGCAAGTAAATCATCTGACACACGATAATAGCTTAGATGAGATTATTGGTGATGATAAGCGTGCAATGGCGATCACTAAATTGCTTACCGCTGAGCCACAGTCAACTCAACGTCGAGAAGCACTACTAGAAAATAATTACATTAGCTTGCAACGTAATTTAAAAAGTGGTGATTTATCAATCAAAATTGATAATAAAGTGATGACTGACAAGCGCTTAGAACAGCTAACTAAGTTATTAAATGCATTTAACTAGTTAATAAAAATCTGATCTAAAGGCTTTTTTTGTTAGTAAAATTCTGATCCCAAACTGTGTTTTGTTAGTAAAATAATGATCTGAAATATCAATAAACCTTACTATTGAGCTCATAGATCATTTTTTTACTAACTGATTAGCTATATTTTTCATTCTTACCGCTATTTTTTTATAACTTAGTAAAAATGTGATCTGTAAACGCGCTTAATTATTAGCAATATGTTTATAACTTGTGGGTTTATTGTTGGTTAGTTGTGTTTAACTATTAAATTCAGCTGTTTTTGTATTGAGATCATTTTTTTACTAACTTATCAGCTCCAACCAGTCTTTTTAATCATTTTAATGCTTTAGCTCGACGCCGATAAATCATATACTGGTAAAATTATTTTTATTTTTTACTGCCCTAAGCAATATGTCTGCTAACTTATCTAAGAATGACCTACTCGCTATTTTTGAAGAGATCAAGCAAGAGCAAGCGACTCAATTTCCTTTATCTGAACGATTTATTAAACAGCTGTTTAAGCCTCATGTGCTCAGTAAAGCAAAAGAGTACGTTGCAAATGGTCAAATTAACTGGTTAGAGCATAATCATGATTTCTCTGTCATTGATGCCTCGGTGTTTGGAAATCAAGGCAGTACTTTTACCCAACACATAGAGATAAAGAAGTTAGCCAATGGTTTTGCAGTTGATCGACACTGTTCATGTAATGCCAAAACTAACTGTCGCCACTTGGCTGCTGTATTGTTAAAGCTGAAGATTGATCATTCTGGTGATTACGGCCAAGACTATATAATGAATGATTGGTTTGAAGAGCTAACAACACTTAAGCAAAACCAGTCAGCACAAGCTAAAAATGTACTTTTATTTGTGCTTGATGTAGAAAACAATCGGGTTATTTTAACACCAAAAATTGCCGCTTTCTCTGCAGAACATCAGTATACCCTCGGTAGAAACCTTACTGATCAGCAGCTTAATAGTTTTGTAACACCATCCGATTTACTCGAAACTGATTTTCGTTTATACAGTTGGATCCGTTCTCAAAATGCACTTGGTAATTTAGAGCTTAGAGGGCAATGGGGATTTAACGCATTACAGCAGTTGATTGCTTCTCAGCGTTTGTTTTTTGGGCGTTCTCGTCAGTCGATTAAAGCTGATAGTGCTGAAGATCTGAGTTTTTCGTGGTCACACAAAAAAGATCTTATTCAATTAAATGTAAGTTTAACGGGTAAACAATCCTGGTTCTTACTTAAAACCACACCACCAACTTACCTTGATACAGAGTCACTACGCATAGGCCGTTTACGTACGCCACTAAGTGGTGAAGAAGTTGCTCATATCAGAGCGATCCCAGCCATTCATACTGCTAATTTTGATCGTGTCTATAAGCAATTAGCTGCAAATTTTGGTGACGGTGTGATACCCCATTACCAATCATCTGAACGTAAAAAAATAAAACGGGTAGCAGATACTTGCGCGGTTATTGATGTTAGTAATAGCAATAACCAATTAAAGCTTACGCTTACCTTTAACTATCAAGATGGTAATTACGCTCCAAACTCAGCACCAGCAAATATTCTCAATGCATCGCTTGAAAATACCGTTATCACAGAGCTCACAAATTTAGGCTTTGAACTATGTAAAGGGGCTTTACAAAATGAGTTTGTTTTTAATAAACAATCAGTTATTCATCAGCATTGGTTTAAATACGAGGTTTTGCCTAAACTTCGTCAGCGTGGTTGGAAGGTAACTGATAAAAAACTAGTGATTAAAAAATCAATCACTAATGTCAGCTTGGATGTTAAACGTGGTAAAGGTCATCAAATTGTTAGTAAAATAATGATCTCAAACGCTAAAGCTGCCACCGTATTAGCAAACGATAATTCAGAATTTCAATCACTTAATCGTCAAAGTGAACTTTTTTATTATTATGCAAATGGTAAACAGTTTGGAGTAATAACAAAACCAGCTTTTGATACGCTTACTGATTTTAAAGATCGTTTTGAGTTTATAAAAACACGCGATGAATTACTTATACCTTTATCATTTTTAGTGCATTTAATAAAGATGAGCTGTTTTGCGGTTAACTTAGTCGACGACAGCTTAGAGTCTTATTTAGCTGAGCTAGATGCACCAACTACTGCCACTACAGTGTTACATGGCTTGAATGCGGGCGTGCGGCTTCGCGAGTATCAACAGCAAGGCGTTCAGTGGCTACAGTTCTTAAAACGCCATCAGTTAGGCGGAATACTAGCCGACGACATGGGATTAGGCAAAACCTTACAAGTTATTGCATTTTTAGCTAACGCACGGCAACGAGAGCAAGCAGGCCCAACGTTAATTGTCTGTCCAACGAGCTTGGTAAGTAATTGGCAAAATGAAATGGCTAAATTCGCCAGTAGTATTAAAGTGACGACCCTATTTGGTAGCGCGCGGATTGAGCAATTACAACATTTAGCCCAGGCAGATTGCATTCTTACTACTTATCCATTACTCAAGCGTGATATCGCTTACTACTCACCGTTGTATTTCGAGAATATTATCCTTGATGAAGCGCAGTATATAAAGAATGACAGTGCGCAAGTATCTCGTTTAGTTAAGCGTTTAAATGCTCAATTTAACTTATGTTTAAGTGGAACACCGATTGAAAACAATTTATTTGAATTGAAATCATTGTTAGATTTTGCAATGCCTTCCTTGCTTGGTTCACAGGCTCATTTTAAGCAGCATTTTCAGACTCCGATTGAGCGTGACGCTGATAGTGATCGTGCTAAAGAGCTTAAATCACTGATCTTGCCTTTTATTTTACGTCGAACTAAAGCTGAAGTAGCACAAGAGCTACCACCGAAAACAGAGTTGATCAAAGAGTTTGAATTCGAAGCACAGCAAAAAGATATTTATCAAAGCATTACTGATTCTCTAGAAGAGAAAATGGTCGACCTGTTTGCTTCCCAAGGCGCGCAAAAGAGCAAATTAGCCTTTTTAGAGGCGTTATTAAAGTTACGACAAATATGTTGTCACCCGCGTTTGATTGACGAACACACCTCAGCTAGAAGTGCAAAACTTGACTGGTTGAGTAGCCATTTACCAGTGATGTTAAGCGAAGGTCGTAACATTATTATTTTTAGCCAGTTTACTTCTGCATTAGATATTATTGCGCAGCAGTTAGCATCATTGGAGATCAATTTCAGCCTGCTTACAGGGCAAACGCGCCATCGCGATAAAGTGATCGAAGAATTTACCAGTGGTAAAACGTCGGTATTTTTGATCAGTTTAAAAGCTGGCGGTACAGGGCTTAATCTTACTCAGGCGGACACTGTGATCCATTTCGATCCTTGGTGGAATCCAGCAGTAGAAAAACAAGCGACAGATCGTGCTTATCGAATCGGTCAAACAAATCCTGTTTTTGTTTATAAACTGATAATGGCGAATTCAATTGAGCAAAAAGTATTTAAAATGCAACAACATAAGCAAGCGCTTGTTGATGCATTATTTACTGAAAAATCAATGAGTTTTACAAAGTTTGACGAACAACAAATGCTTTCTTTGATAAAAAGTTAGCATTATTTCAAATTAGCCTGATTTATTTTGAACTAAATTAGCGTGAGGGCGTCTACTTCTTTGCTTGTTGTTGAATTGCAGTTTACACAAGCATCATTGTTGATTTCCCCCTATTTGGTTACTAGTTTTAGTAATGATTGAGCCAGCCCATTTTGAGCTGGCTTTTTTTATGCCTGCTATTTGGTTCACGAGTTATTTTCAACAAATTTAAATTTATTTTGAACTAAAGTAGTTTGAGGGCGTCTACTTTTATGCTTGTTGTTGAATTGCAGTTTACGCAAGCATCATGTTGATTTCCCTATTTGGTTACTAATTTTAGTAATGATTGAGCCAGCCCATTTTGAGCTGGCTTTTTTTATGCCTGCAATTGGGAGCCGTTGCATTATTTCAATAAATTTAAATTTATTTTTGAACTAAAGTAGTTTGAGGGCGTCTACTCTTATGCTTATTGTTGAATTGCAGTTTACATAAGCATCATGTTGATTTCCCCCTATTTGGTTACTAG
>NZ_JACJDS010000009.1:0-32031 GCF_014163635.1 Pseudoalteromonas sp. SR44-8 | reverse complement strand
GGGCGTCTACTCTTATGCTTATTGTTGAATTGCAGTTTACATAAGCATCATGTTGATTTCCCCCTATTTGGTTACTAGTTTTAGTAATGATTGAGCCAGCCCATTTTGAGCTGGCTTTTTTTATGTCTGCAATTGGGAGCCGTTGCATTATTTCAATAAATTTAAATTTATTTTTGAACTAAGTTAACTTAGGGGCGTCTACTATTATGCTTGTTGTTAAATTGCAGTTTCCGCAGGCATCATGTTGATTGCCAAGTTTTAGTTACTTATTTTAGTAATATTAGGCCAGCTTACCTTAAGCTGGCTTTTTTTATATTTCACTCTTTTTACTTATCCCTTTAATAAAAGATTGCTGTAATAGTACGTAATGTTTATTTTGCCTTTTTATTTCTAAAATACTGTTATCTGGCCGCAATTGTTTGCGGATAAATCTATGAACTCATTAAATGTTAATTTTTTGTTTCATTTTGATTTGGTTGTGTCTATTATGGAGAATTGATTGTAATATCAATAGTTAGACACATACCTCGTCATTCTTTAAAGGTAGTGATAATGGCTTATTTAATTAATAAACATACAAGCGAATATTGTTTTTTATATGCGCATCATAGTTTTGGGCGGTTTCAATATTCTGTAGATACACTTGTCAACGATCTAAGCGTGTCGAAAATACACACCATTATTGAGTGGTTGAATGGGAAGTGGTATATCCGTGACTTAAGCCTGAATGGTACTTGGTTAAATCATAAGCGTTTGGTGAAGGATGACTCTGAAGAATTAAGTATTGGCGATAAGATTTATTTTGCCGGTAATTCAGAGGTTACTTATGTAGTTAAAGATCTCAGTCCACCTACAGATCAATTAATTAAGTTAGATGACGAGCAAAGTAAAACAGCCGAGACAATTAAGCTTAATCATTACCACCTATTGCCAGAGCAGCAACCTGATAGCGTGGTTGTTTTTGAGCAAAGTAGCGGCCAATGGTTGTTAGAATCATTACACGATGATGAGTTTACGATACGAGAAGTCTTAGAAGATCATAGTATTATTACCTTAGGTGGCGAACAATGGATGTTTCTTTCTAGCCATCTGGAAGTTGCAACCCAGATGAGCTCCGTACCACAATTGTATATAAGTGATTTAGACTTTATTTTTAACCTAAGTTTGGACGAAGAAACATCAGAATTAAAAGTTCAACATCACAATAATAATAAAGATTTTGATTTGCATGTTCGCTGCCATCACTATTTAACCTTAAATTTAGCGCGCTATAGAGCTTTAGATGCTAAAAAAGGAGTATTACCAGCTAACCAAGGTTGGGTAAATACGGAGCAATTAGTGAAAGATTTAGGTGTCGACATGCGCTATTTAAATATACAGATACATCGTGCTCGTAAGCAGTTTTCAGAAGTTCTAGTCAATGTTCATGATGCTGAAAATATAATCGAAAGACAATTGCGAAAAGTGCGGTTTGCTGGTGCATCCTTTATGATTTATAAAGGGTGTGAATTAGAGAGTACCTCGGATGTCGTTAGAGCATGAAACAGTATTAAAATTTAATAAAGTCATCACTAACTATAAATTAATTAAGCTACTTAACCAAGGAGGAATGGGAAGTGTGTATCTTGCAGAAGATACACGTTTAAAGCGCTATGTTGCGATTAAATTATTAAAGCCTACTGAGCACTCAGTAGAACATAGCGATCCCTTGGTTGAAGCACAGCTGCTTGCCCGTTTGAATCACCCAAATATTGTACAAATACACGATGTACTTTTGTATGAGCAGCAAATTTGTATTGTAATGGAGTACTTAAAAGGTAAAACATTACAGCAGTTTCAACATCAGCACGTCACCACACTCTCCGAAAAGCTTAATTTATTAGCACAACTGTGTGCTGGTCTAACCCATGCCCATAGTCAAGATGTGATGCATTGTGATTTAAAGCCTAGCAATATTTTAATTGATAAAAATGAATTAAAAATCACTGATTTTGGTATTGCAACATTACAAAATAAGCCGCTTAGTGAGCAACGTGATGAATCCAGTTGTGGCAGTGCTAGTGCGATGTCGCCTGAGCAGCTTAATAAACAGCCGTTAGATTTTCGCAGTGATTTATTTTCTTTTGGTATGCTGGCCTATATGTTTATTAGTGGCCGTCATCCATTTGGTGAAGGATCTGCGCAAACGATTGCTAATAATATTGCCAACGGTAAAGCGTGTAATGCACATGAGATCATTCCCAAGTTACCTAATGAATTATGTGATTTACTAAATCAATTATTACAACGAAAAAAAGACCGCCGCCCTGTCGATGCCCAAAGTGTAGAGCGTAAGTTACAAGCCGTTATTATAGCTATTAAACAGCAAGAAATTTTGGCGCAAGACACAGTTCCACTAGAGCAACTCGCATTACAAAAAAAACCGCCTAAAAAGACTGTTTTTTTAGGGACTTTGCTTTGCATAGCCGTGGTTGCAACAGGCTTAATGTATAAGCTGCAAGTATATAAACCAGCAGAGCACTATGTTGCATTTTTACCTCCGGTGGTAAAATCAGCCGCACTGTTATCTGCAGATACAAATATGCTCAAAGCCACAATTGATGATGCTATTAGGCAAAGTATTATTAATAGTAAGCAGTTAAATCTTATTTCGCAGGATGAGGTTGCGCCTATTGTACAAAGCGGCAATGCTAAACTTACTTTTGCAGATAAGTTACATAAATTAAAGCAAGCAACGGGAGCACAAGAAGTGGTGACCGCTGAGCTTAATTGTATGCAACCACAATGCTATTTAACGTTAGTTCGGCTCGAGGCGCCAAATTGGACGGTAAAAGCGCGCAAGCAATGGCCGATTATTACTGATAACTATAGTCAAATGTACCATTCAAGCAGTCAGCAATTAACAGCTCTTTTTCCTGATTTTGATAGTAAATATATTGCAATGGCGCAACTTAGTGACAAAGTACAAATTGAGCATATAGAGCTTTATCAAAAAGTGCAGCAAGTAGGTGATTACACTGAGCAATTATTTATGCGTATTAAAGAGGCTATTGAACAAACCCCGCAGTTATATGCCAATTATGAGTTACTACGTGAAGTCGCACTGAGTTTGTATCAGCAATCACAGCAAACAGAGTATTTAGATATTGCCAATAAGTTACTTTTTAACTCACCAACTGCGTATCAAAACACCCCTGCATTTGCTAAAAATGCAATGCTGATCGCGGTTGCTAGACAAGATTGGTTAGCGGCTAAACAGTACTTGACTAAAGCTGAGCAAGTTGGAGCTAATACATTAACGCTTTATGAGTTACAGGGTTTATTATATTTACAACAAGATCAGTTGCCTGAAGCACAACAGGCGTTTGAACTTGCATTAAAAATACGTGTCAGCCCAATTATAAAACAGAATTTGGCGCAAGTACTGTGGTGGCAAGGTCAAATTGAAGAAGCAAAGCAGCTGCTTAATGAAGTTATAAACGTAAGTCCTCAAAACTACATGGCAAATCAATTATTGGCCGATATTGCCCTTACCGAAGGGGAATTAGTAGTTGCAATAAAGCAATATAAACAGGCTATTGAGATTAAACCTGATAGCATAGATTTAAGTAACTTAAGTATTGCGTATTCGTTACAAGGAGAGTTTGAGCAAGCATTAGTAGTTGCCCAACAGGCGGTTGATATAAACCCAGAGCATATCAGCTTTCGCCTTAACCTAGCTGATATTGAAAAGGCTTTAGGGCTTAGTGAATCATACCCCGCAAATTATTTAAAGGTAGTTGAGCTTACGCAAGATAAACTAACTCTTGATAGTTATTTAGAAGTCGCGCAAGCATATAGCCAACTTGGCGAAGCTAAACTTGCCTTACAAGCATTAAATAAGGCAATTAGTATTGCGTCAGATCACAATGAATATGTGTTCACTGCAGCGCTTGTATATAGTGTGATTGGTGAATATCAGTCAGCGTTAATGTATATAGAAAAGTCATTAGCGATAGGTTATCACCCGATGTGGTTTAATTTACCCTGGTTTAAATCTTGGTGCCAAAAAGAAGAGTTTATTGCGTTATTGCAGCAATATGACTCCTCTTTTAGTTGTGCTAGTGTTTTAAATTAAAGAGTTGCCCCCGGCCTACGAACAACAATTTTTGGATCTTGTGACATATAAATCTTGCCCGAAGGTACGTGTTTAGCTGTATACCTAAACGAAATAGGTAAATACTCAGTTTCTTTGCCTTCGGTTACTTCAACAACTTTTTCAAGGTTGTCTTTATCAACACCTAAAAATTCGTAGGTTGGTTCTACTTGAGCAATTGTTAAAACTAAAGTGTTGCCATCTGTGATCTCGGTAGAGATATTATATTGGCAATTGCTATCTGCACCACAGTATTCAACGCCATTCCCATAAAATTCCCAATCGGCAGCCACTGATGGATCTAGGCTGATAATAAGCTCTACATATTGTTTTTTCTCAATGCTTTTTGCATCGTTATTTTTAGCATTATTAAATAAAACACTTAGTGATTCAGTTGGGTTTGTTTCGCTATTGAAAAACGTTAACCAATTTTCTTGAGTATGAGGTAAAACAGTTAACGTTTTAACGGAAAAGTAGTTATCTGCTTTACATTGCACTTCAATATTTGGGGTATTGATTTCGTTCATTTTTTCAGTCCTTGTATTGTTGTATAAGTAAAAACCACTTGTTGGTTTTTATAATTATTCTGAGTGTAGAATAAAATAGTTTATATAACGAATTAAGATGAGTATTTTGTAATGTCCTGTAATAATTTTTAGGGTCATAAAAAAGTAAAAAAACCTATCTTGGTATTTTTAGATTGGCTATCATGAACTGTCTTTTGGCTAATTAAAGTTTATTTATGTATATACAGTTACTTACAGACATTGATTGGGTAAGTGTTGGAATTGGTTTTAGTGTTGGCGCGGTGCTTTTTAGTGTTATTAATGCAAGCCGTGGTAAGCGACTAACAGCAGAGCTAAGTGAGCAGCAGCAACAACTAGCTTTATTGCAAACACAGTCCAATGAAAAACAGCAGCAATATACTGCCTTGATAGATGAACACGATTTACTTAAACAAAGCCACCAAGAACAACGCGACGAAACTCAGCACTATAAAACCCGCTTCACTGAGCAAGAAAAGCAAAGCCAGCAATACAACCATTATTGGCGCAAGGCTGAAGCTGATTTAACAACACTACGAAGCGAATACAATGCCCGTGATGTTGAGCTCAATAATATGCGCACTATGCTTGAGCAAAAGCAAAGCCATTTTGAGCAGCAGTTACAACATATTAAAGAAAGCAAAGAGCAGCTTAAAAAAGAGTTTGAAAACCTTGCTAATCAAATACTCGAAGAAAAATCGCAAAAATTTAAAGTCCTTAATCAAGAAAGTATTGAGCAGCTGTTAAAACCTGTCCAAGGTGAGCTAAAAGGCTTCAGGGATAAATTGGAATCAATTCATGTTGAAGATGTAAAACAACGTGAAGCTCTGAAAATAGAGTTATTACATCTACAAGCGAAAAGCCAAGCAATCACTGAGCAAGCAGACAGGCTCAGTAACGCATTGCAAGGGCAAAAGAAAACCCAAGGTAATTGGGGCGAATTAATGCTTGAAAACGTGTTAGACAGCGCAGGACTGCGCGCTGGTACTGATTATAAACGCGAGGTATCGTTTAATACCGAAGAAGGCCGCCTGCGCCCTGACGTGGTGGTGTATTTGCCTCAAGGTCGGCATTTAGTGATTGACGCTAAAACTTCGCTAAACGCTTACACTCGCTACGTAAATGCAGATAATGAACTGCAGGCTCAACAAGCAATTAAAGAGCATGTTGAGGCTGTAAAAGCGCGTATTAATGAGCTGGCGAGTAAATCATATGATCGCTTACCTGGGCTTAACTCTCCTGAAGTGGTGGTGATGTTTGTGCCGATAGAATCAGCTTTTGTTGAAGCCCTTAAATACCAAAGTGATATTTACCAACAAGCGATAGAAAAGAACATTCTGGTTGCCACCCCCACTACCCTCTTAACCAGCTTAAATATCGTGAAACAGTTATGGCGCTTTGAGGAGCAAACTAAATACTCCAAAGAATTGGCAAACCGCGCCGAACGTTTTTATAACAAGCTCAACGGCTTTTTAACCAGTATGGAAGGCGTTGGTAAGCAACTAGATAAAGCCAAAGAAAGTTATGACAAAGCGTTTTCGCAGTTATATCGCGGAAAAGGCAATTTAATTAAACAAGCATCTGAATTTAAAGAGTTAGGGGTGTCGGTGCAAAAAGAGTTACCTCAGGAAAGTGTTGAGAGAGCTCACCTTGAATTGGATCAATAGAGAAAATGAAACAGCTGTTAAACAAAGGAATTGCAACGCTAAAATCGGTATCAGATAAGTTTACTGATGAGCTTAATAAAGGCTATGTTTTAGCCAAAGAAAAGGTCAATGGATTACCTATTTTCATATCGTTAGAACATTGTGGAAAAGTAAGTCCGATATCATTTGACGAAAAGCACTATTTTGTAATTCCTTTTGAATTATCAGAGTATAAGTTTGCTTTACATACTATGCGTTGTTTACCTAACGGTGTACCAGAAGTGAATAATCTACCCAAGCGGCGCATTTTTCATTTTCCTAATGAGCATGCTGAAGCTGGGCTTAGGCTGTACATGTTAAATAGTACTAATGAAATAATGCTACAGCAAGCTGCAGAGCGCACTAACACCTTGCAATCACTTGCCAATGACATCGACGCGTTAGATCGAAAGCTTACTTATGGCATGTTATTAGTAGGCGGCCTTGCTGCCATTGCAAACCCTGCTATTGGTGCGGCGATTGCTGCAAAAGCGGTCTTACCTAGTTTTACTGGGCTATTTAATAAATATGGTATACGCGCATCTGGCGATAAGTTATCACAGTATCAGCTCGAAAAAGCAGTAAAAGAAGCACAAAATAGTATAATACAAGAGTTTGAAGCCTCGAATACAGTGCAAGTTATTAACCCTATTTTACAAGAACTAGCACTTACATTAAGAACAACCGAAGCGGAACATGATCCCTTAACTAGTTTTAACTTAGCTGATGGATCTATTCCTGAATTAGCTAATGATACTTGGCGAGAGCTGACTGAAGCAGCTATTTGTCATGTTTATAAAGAAGTTTATGATGACTCGTCGCTACATAAACAAGCGCACTTAGATGCTAAAGATTTAAGGTGGTTAAAATTACTGTTTGACGTGAATGAAGCAAAGTAGATAAGGCAAGCAAGCGATGAACATTGGTATTTATATTTACGATGATGCCGAAGTGCTGGATTTTTCAGGCCCATTCGAGGTGTTTAGTACCGCTAAACGACTCGCTAATAACGATTGGCAGGTGTGTCTTATTGCTGAAAACAATACACCTGTTATGGCGCGCGGTGGTTTTAGTGTAAACCCCCATTACAGTTTTGTTGATCACCCCGCTATTGATTTGCTCATTGTTGTTGGTGGTGTACACACTGTTGAACTTGAAAAACCTGCCGTAATAAACTGGATACGAGAAACCGCTGGTGCTACTGCTAAAGTTGCCTCAGTGTGTACAGGCGCTTTTTTACTGGCCAAAGCGGGTTTACTCGATGGCTTAACGGTTACCACGCATTGGGAAGATCTTGCGGATCTCGCTAATATGTTCCCTCGGTTAAATGTGATCAGTAATAAGCGCTGGGTATCACAAGATAAATTCACCACTTCAGCGGGTATTTCTGCAGGAATTGATATGAGCTTGCAATTAGTTGCTGAGCTGGGGAGCCCTGAGCTTGCAGAGCTTACGGCAAAACAAATGCAGTACCAGTGGCACAAAAAAATTTAACTGTTCGGTAACTGTTCACTGATAAAGTTATGCATATAATCTCTAAGACAAACCGCTTTTTTACTAAGTAAACGACCACTTGGCCAAATGGCATAAATTTCTCGCGGCAGGCTTTGCCATAGTGGCAATACTCTAACTAACTCTTTTGTTTGTAGCTCATTTATAATTTCAAAGCGCGGTAACAAACCGATACCTTGATGATCCGCAACTTGATATTTTACAAAGCCAGTATCGTTATAAATGCTTTTAAAGCGGCACATGTGTGTGTAAATAGCACATGATTGCGTGTTCGTTAATAGCCATTTATTTCTAAGTGTTGTACCAATTAAACGGTGATGTTTTAAATCGTTCGGTTCAACAAGTTTTGCTGCATTTGTTAGGTACTCAGGTGATGCGACTAAGATAGAGTCGGCTTCTGCGAGCTTTTTTTGCTGTAATAACGAATCAGCTTGAGGGCCGATCCTGAGCGCTAAATCAGCTTGGTTTTTAATAATATCGTCAAGTTGATTACTTAAAATCAGCTCCAACTGAATATCAGGGTATTTCTTGCAAAACGACAACCACATCGGCTTTAAAAAACCATGACAGATATTCAGTGGCGCGAGCACTTTTAGCTTACCACTAAGTTGTTCTTTTTGTTGATTGAGTTGATAACGAGTTTGTTCAAATTGCTCAACTAAGTTGGCATAACTTTGATAGTACACCTGTCCTTGTTGTGTGAGTGTGCATTGGCGTGCAGAGCGATGCAGCAGTTTTTGCCCAAGGCGAGATTCAAGGCGCTGTAAACGCCGCGTAACTGTTGCCGCAGGCAGCGATAAATACTCCCCCGCTTGAGACAATCCTCCTTGTTGTACTATGTGCACAAACAGCACTATATCATCTAGCATGATTCCACTTTTGCAATTTAAGTTTGATTAAAGCTTTATATTTAACATTTTAGTAAGTCTATATCATTGCTCTTAGGTTTTCTTGTTAAAGAGTATTTTTATGGAACACAGTATTAATTGGGTAGCTGTTATTGTTATCGGTGTAGGCGCAACAGCAGTGCTTGATAGTTGGTCGCTATTACTTGCGAAAGTGTTTGGCGTGCCATCTTTAAACTTTTGTATGGTCGGTCGCTGGATAAGCTTGATGCGAAGTGGTCAATTTAACCATACAGCAATAAACAAAGCGCCATCGCAAAAAGGCGAATGCGCAATCGGTTGGTTTATCCATTATGTAATAGGCGTTATTTTTAGTTTTACTTTTTTATTGGTTATGTCAAATGACTGGCTAGTATCCCCCCGCCTAATACCCGCCCTTATATTTGGTTTAGCCACAGTATGTATGCCTTTTTTTATTATGCAACCTGCGCTTGGGCTGGGTATTGCTGCGAGTAAAACGCCAAGACCAGCGTCGGCCAGAGTTAAAAGCTGTGTATCACATTGTGTATTTGGTGCAGGAATTTATATCAGCTCGCTTGTTTTATTGCTATTTTGAGGAGCTACTATGTCTGCTGATTATTGGTTAAATCGTTGGAAAAACAATGATATTGGTTTTCATGAAAGCCGAGTAAATCCATACTTAGATCGTTATTTTACTAACTTGAAAATTCCTCAAAATGGCCGAGTTTTCGTGCCTTTATGTGGTAAAACAAACGACATTGCATGGCTACTCGAGCAGAATATACAGGTTGTGGGCGTTGAGCTCTGTGAAAGTGCCATTAAACAACTATTTGGCTCTTTAAATGTTACACCTACAGTAACGGTGCACGACAAGTTTAAACTGTATAGTGCGGATAATTTGGCTATTTGGGTGGGAGATATTTTTGCACTAACCGCCAACTTACTTGGATCTGTTGATGTTATATATGATCGCGGATCATTAGTAGCCCTGCCTTTTACACTACGTAAAAAATATAGCAGGCATGTAGTGATGATCACACAAAAAGCACCACAGCTACTTATTTGTTGTGTATATGATCAGTCTAAACGCGATGGCACACCATACAGTATTAGCGCTCAAGAGGTATTTGATCACTATCACCATGCTTATTCGCTACAACTAATTAGATGTGAAGCTATTGCGAATGGAGTTAAAGGCGTTGTACCGGCAAATATAGTTGTTTGGCAGTTAAACAAAAAAGATTAAACTTTATGTTGTATATTGCATGTAATGTTTGGGGTCAATGGATGAATGCTTGCGATGAACGTTCTGATCTTATATGCAAACTTTGCTAAAGTATCTGTAGTTAACCTTGCTCAGTTTTACGAGCGAATCATTTTGTCACTTCCTCAACCATTTGAACAAATACAATAACTAATAACAGCACTTTTAGGATCATATAATGAATATAATCAAAACCTCAGGGCTTGTCCTGTCGGTATTGGCTGGGCTGTCGCTATCAGGCTGTTCGGTAACACACAACGTCACGGCTACAACAACGATGAATCAAATTAGCAATCCACTGTCGCTTGAACAAATCTATAAAGATAAATATTTCAAAGCGCAGCGTAGCACTTACTTTAAATGGCTTGATGATGGCACCGGCTACACCGTGCTTGAAGAACGTGGAAGCGAAAAAGATAAAAAAGACGACGCTGAAAATGCCAAAGCAGATGACGAAAAAGAGCACGGTGTAAAAGGCAACGACATTGTATTTTACAACGCCGATGGTACTGGCCGCAAAGTTCTAGTTGAGTTTGAAAAACTACTGCCAGAGGGCGCAGATGAGCCATTTGCAATCGAAAGCTACCAGTGGTCAAAAGACGGCAAATGGTTGATGGTATTTACCAATAGCGAGCAAGTGTGGCGCTCTCGCAGCCGTGGTGATTTTTGGCTCTTAAACCTTGAAACCAATAAATTACAGCAACTCGGCGGTGAGCAACCAGAACCTAAAAAACTGATGTTTGCTAAATTCTCACCAGACAGCTCAAAAGTAGCTTACGTGCGTGATAACAACATTTATATGCAAGCGGTTGGCAGCAACAAAGTAACAGCGCTTACAACCGATGGCAGCGCTAAAATCGTTAATGGTAACTTTGATTGGGTTTACGAAGAAGAATTCAGCATTGCTGATGGCTTTCGTTGGAGCCCAGATAACAAATCAATCGCCTATTGGCAGCTTGATACCAACGGCGTTAAGTTTTTCACCATGATCAACAACACCGACGAGCTTTACCCTACTTTAAAAGAGTTTCCTTACCCAAAAGCCGGTGAAACTAACTCGGCAGTACGCGTGGGGGTTGTTAGCCTTGCTGATAAGAAAACCCGTTGGGCCAAACTTGAAGGCGATAACCGCGACCGCTATATTCCTCGTATTAGCTGGGCAGGCACCGGCAAGGAATTAATGATCCAAGACTTAAATCGCCCGCAAAACCACAACAAGGTTTGGCTGTTCGATTGGCAAAAACAGCAATTGACCAAAATTTTAGAAGATAAAGACGATGCTTTTATCGAGTGGTTTTACAAAGCCAACTGGTCAAAAGATGGTAAGTTCTTTATTTGGCACAGCGAGCGCGACGGCTGGCGTCACCTTTATCGTATATCTCGCGATGGCAAAACCATTATCGATTTAACCCCAGGTGATTACGATATTGTTGATATGCTGGCGCTAAACGAAGATAAGAACGTGATGTATTTTACCGCTTCGCCAGACGATGCAGGTCAACGTTATTTATTTAGTACGTCTTTGGATGGTAGTAGTAAACCTGTACGCGTAACGCCTGCTGAATTTCAAGGTTCAAACAGCTATTACATGTCTAAAGATACCTCATGGGCAATGCACACTTACTCACAATTTGGCACGCCGCCAACTAAAGAGATCATTAAAGTAAGCGATCACAGTAATGTTAAAACCTTAGTTGAAAATAAAGAGCTGAAAGAAAAACTGGCTGAGCAAAGCTTACCAAGCCACGAGTTCTTTAAAGTGAATGCGAGCGACGGCACCGAGCTTGACGGCTACATTATGTTCCCTAAAAACATGAATACCAGTAAAAAATACCCAATCGTTTTTTACGTGTATGGCGAACCGTGGGGCTCAACAGTGCAAGACCGCTTTGAAGGCGACAGCTACTTGTATAAATCACTGCTAACACAAAAAGGCTTTATTGTGGCATCGGTTGATAACCGAGGCACACGCGCACCAAAAGGCCGTGATTGGCGTAAATCGATTTATAAAAAAATCGGCTCAGTCACTGTACAAGACCAAGTTGATGCGCTTGATGCCATGGCAAAACGCTGGGATGTAATAGACACCGACCGTGTTGGTGTATGGGGTCACTCAGGCGGTGGCAGCTCAACCCTTAATTTATTGTTCCGCCATGGCGATAAGTTCAAAGTCGGTATTGCCTCAGCACCGGTGCCAGATATACGTTTATACGACACTATTTACCAAGAGCGTTATGCGGGTAACCCAAATACCGATCCTGAAAGTTACGACAACACCTCGCCAATTACCTTTGCCAAAAACCTAACCGGTAAGCTATTGCTTATTCACGGCACAGGGGATGATAACGTTCATTACCAAGGCTCAGAGCGTTTAATTAACGAGCTTGTTAAGTACAACAAACAGTTTGAGTTTTTCTCATATCCAAATCGCTCACATAGCTTACGAGAAGGCAAAGGTACCACCTTGCACTATCACACTATGATGGCCGATTTTTTTGAAAAGAACTTATTGAATAAGTAATCGCTTTAAAAAAGTTAGATGCTAAAAAGCCACACACTAACAGTTAGTGTGTGGCTTTTTTAATCAAAATGGTGTGAGGTTTATAAAATAAAGTTAAAGGTCAAAGGTTTGAGTCGTTTTAGTGTTAAACGTACTTTACGCAAATAAAAAAGTAGCATCCGTGCCACTACAAGTGCGATATTAAGAAAAATTAAGAGCTTGGTTGCGAAGGTTGATACTTACTAACGAGAATTTGCTGCAAACTTTTTAGTGCCCGCTTTATAGCTTGTAGCATGTTCCTTCCTTTGGTATTTACATTTATGCTTGGCAAACCAGGTAGAAGAATATTGATTTTGCATTGCTGCAAAGTACCCAGCCGCTCGTTTAATAGATCATTAATTTGAATATCTACTTTACGAATATTTAAAGCATGTTTTGCCAACTGGCTTTTCACTAATTTCAAAATTGACATTTTTTCACTTGAGTTAATTGTTTTGTTTTTAACCGTAAGTTTTAGCTTCATGCAATTACACCTTTAGTAGCACCTGTGTTGCAGGCATGGATGTAATCTACTAACTTAGTAACAAAGGATAAAGCTGATTATTTCTGATTTAAAGACAGGTTTTTTCGAATGATAACCAACATAAACTACAATCACTTATACTATTTTTGGCAAGTGAGTAAGCACGGCAGTATTGCTGCTGCCAGTAAAGTACTCAACTTAACGCCGCAAACGGTCAGCTCTCAAATTACTAACTTAGAGCAACGATTAGGTAAGCCACTGTTTATTCGCCAAGGCAGAGGGCTAAGACTAACTGAGTTTGGCCATGTCACTCAGCAATACACAGATGATATGTTTGCTATTGCCCATGAATGGCTAGAAACTACCCAAGGTGATATTGCGCAATTGTCACGAACACTAAAAGTAGGCATTTCGGATGTATTACCAAAATCATTAGTTTCTAAGTGGCTAGCCCCTTTAATTGATAACGAGCGTATTACAAACTTACATTGCATTGACGGTCAGCAAGATGAACTGCTCGCGCAAATGACGGTTCATAAGCTCGACTTAGTTTTAGCTGATAAACCGCTCGATACCACATTACCATTTAAGGCTTTTTGTCATGAAATAGGAAAAAGCCAAATAGCTCTCTTTGGCAATGCAACATGGCACTCGCAATTATATAAACAGTTTCCACAATCTCTTAATAATAAGCCTTTAATTCTCCCTGCAAAAGGAAGCCCAGTCACACGTGCTATTCATTATTGGCTGCAAGAACAGGGTATTGAAGTATCAATAGCAGGCCATGTTGATGACAGCGCATTAATGAAAGCATTGGGTGAGCAAGGATTTGGGGTGTTCCCTGCGCCTATTTTGGTCAGAGCCGAAGTTGAGCGCCATTATGACGTTTGCTATATTGGTACAATTAATAATGTTTATCAGCATTATTATGCCTTTACGCCCGACAGGCTAATTAAAGACAGTATTTACGATGAATTTATTAAGCATGCCCAAATGACGTAAATTTTAGCTAATAGCTTTACACGCGTTAAAACACTAAAAAGCCAGACTTTAATTGCTCTGAAGTGTGGTTTTTTTAATCAAATCGTAATGGGGGTTTACAAAGGTTGGGTAGAGTGCAACGAAACCCCAAAAAATTTGTAGGGATTGGCTGAGGGAATAAATGACCCATGGCATTTTAGTTATTGTTTCTATATTTTAGAGATACTGTAAGGCTTTAATTTTTTTAGCTCTCTAGATTTGTTAACTAAACTTTCGATAAAAGGTAAATAGTTCTCTTCTGATGCCAGTACTTTTAATAATTTTTGAGCTATACCTTTTACTTCTTTAGTCCACTCCCTGTCCTCAATATCGTCAGTAACTTGTTGGAAAAACTGTATAGCTTGGTCTACGTCACCACTTATTAAACATACCATACCTCTATTATATTTTGACCATATAGAGCTATTCTCATTGAGTTTGTTAATTACATGCTCTTTTAAAGATTTTTTATCGGAAAATAAATTTCTAATGTGTAAAATTATATGCTTTGCTTCATCTACTAATACTTGAACTTGATGTTTAAATTGTTCTTCTGATTCAAACTCAACAAACTTTATTTCTCTAAAAAAGCGTACATCAAACGAGTAATATTCTTTTGGATACCATTGAAAGCATGCCGCAATATTGAGAGAGGTGCCTTTTTTCCACCTTGAGGGCTGGAATTCTATTACAGTTGTCCAAAGGCCATTATCATCAAGCCAGACTCTTGATTGTCCTTTTCTTTTAACTCCTATTGGTTTAAATGCTTCTCTTACAATTGTATTAATAATCTTTTGATGCGGTGAAATGGGCATGCTTTTCCCTCATATTGTTATCCTTTATGGTCAGTACAGCTTTCGTAATTTGTATTATTTCAATAGCACTTTGCGATAAGGACATGCTTAATAGTATAATTTAGCAATACGTGTTCAAATCATAGGTTAAACAAGTTTTGTCGTTTGTTGCCATTAAACATAGTTTAACTCAACTTCCCAACCATTTCTTTAACCACTAAAAACTGCACTTCTCTTAACATTCTTAACTCCGCTACGCGCACATCTGCAGGTGGCATATTTTCAACTTCTTGGTATAAGTTACTAAATTCACTCTCTATATTTTCTACAAAATAACTTAGCTGCTTTACTGCTGTAGAGTTTGGAATACCTAGCTCTTTTGCAAAAGCGATAACATCAGCTTTGTTGACATCACAGAAACGTTTTTTATCATTTATGGGAACAGGTAAGGCTTCTTCTAGAGGCTTTGCACCTTCTGGAACATAAATAATGGTGCTTAATAAATCATAAAACGGTGTTATTTGCGCAGACCCGTTTTCGTAATAAAAACTGATATTTTTTAAATGCGCATCCCCGTTACCGATTAATAAATTATAAATAATCCATTGATATAATTTAATGGCCGTTGCAGCTTTAGGACGTACGTTATTGAGTATTTTCTGGTATGTTTCAACCGTTGATGCAGAATATTTGGAGTGCCTGCTATAACTTAATAACTGGCAACTATCTATAATATGCTTACGCTCTTGATCAGGGTAACTTCCTGTACGGTCAAAGCGTTCAACTAAATAGGCTGGCTCGGCGTATAAATGAGTTCTACATTCGGTACATCTAACCCTAATCGTCCCGCTAGTTTCATCATAAACCACTCATTGCATGTCGTTTGCCAATATTGGTCTGGCTCAGAATGATCGGGTTTGAGTATATGTGTTGAAGGTGTGCCTTCGTTTCCTTCAAATAACTCATCACCGAGCTTAATAACCAGCATTTTATGTTGCGGCCCAGCAAGTGACATACGGCTACTTTGGCGGCTATTTAACAGTGCTCTGGGCAAGTTTTTGATACGACTAGATAACTCTGAAAAAGCTAATGGTATAGCGCTTGGGGCTGGAAAATCAATATGCTCTGGTAATAGGGTTAAAGCACCAGCAGATTCAATACCGGATGCAGTTAGTAGAGCAAATGAATCCTCATGATCAACTCTCACTTCTTTAGCTAACAATTCACGAGCATTTTCTTCTGGCAGTAAATTATCAAAAAACTGTTGCACAGGACGAGTAGTACCAGAATCAAGAATCACATGCTCTTGCAGTGGAATACTGGGAGTTATTGCAAATTTATTCGCCGAGTTAAGCCAAGCTTGATCATATTTAAAAGACCAAAAGCCGTTACTATCTTGTAATTGGCCCATTAGCTGTTTGCCAGCATAAACATCGAGTGATCTATTATTCATGGCCAGCCACCATGTTCTGGATTTGAGTTATTAATTTATTTTTAGCTTTTTCATCGTGTTGAGGTACAACTACGTCTATTTTTACCTCTAAACCTAAAGCTTCCATTAAATCGAACGCGCGGCCAATCGATAGCGAACCTGTGCCATTTTCAAAGTCACTCACTGTATTAATGCTAATACCGGAGAACTCCCCTGCTGTTTTTTGATCAAATTTTTGGCTTTTTCTCACTATACTTGCCAATTTACCTAATTGTTTTGCTGACTTTATCGTGACTTCCATTACCTATCCAAAATTCACAGTATTCTATGAATAATAGTTAAAAACTTATAGAAAAGCTAATAATTCACAATATTTTGTGAATTAAAACAGGAGGTAATTAAATAAAGAGTAAATTCACAGTATTCTGTGAATTATTCCAGAAATAACCATAGAATAGCATGAATTCACAATAAACTGTGAATTTATGGTGTTTCATAAATCTAACGGTATCAATCCAACAGTCCTTCTACCCATTCTAAAACTAGGCGTGTATCTCGGGTTTGAAAGCGCTGTTTATTGGGTATGTAATAACAAAACTCAGATTCAACCGCGTGAGTATTAAAGTTTTTAAGTAACTCGGTGTTTAAAAGTCGTTGCACAAGAGTGGTTGAGCAAAACACCAGTCCTGAGCCTGCCATAGCTTCTTGAATGCCAAATAGCTCTTGGTCAAAGGTTTTAATAATAAATAACGCAGGATCTAAGTTGTTTTGAGTAAGCCATTGTTTAAGTGGTGGCTCACTCAGGGCGTTGTTTTTCCATTTTGTGGTATACAGCGTAACAGGGCCATTTTGCCATGGGATATCGGCTGCTTTGTGTGAGCCAAATAGATTAAATTGTTCGGTTTTTATAATGTCATCTGCGTTTATATTGCGCTGCTGGCCAAAGCGAATGGGTAATGTGTGCAATTGTTTATCAACGGCTTCACTGGTTGATATATCTACCTCAAGATTAGGCTGGTTTATAGATAATTCCTGCAATGCGGGTATTAAGCGCAGGGCGGCCAGTGACGAGGTGGTGGTTATTTTAACTGTTGCCCCTGTGGCTTGCACAGTTGCCAGTGCTTGGTCGATGCGGTTAAAGCCGTCACTTGTGGCCGCACTTAAATATTCACCAGTGGGAGTGAGAGTGATCTTTCTTACTTGGCGGTAAAATAAATCCACATTTAAACGGCTTTCAAGATTATTTATATGGTGTGAAATCGCGGTTGGCGTGAGTGAGAGTTCATCAGCGGCGGCTTTAAAGCTGCCTAAACGCGCCGCAGCTTCAAAGGCTTTAAGCGCTTGTAGTGATACTTGCATAAGTGATATTCGCAAATGATGAAATTAATTATAGGTGAGTATAACTTACTTATAGTTGAGGTTAACTCGTTTGTGAAAAGCCGCTGTTAGTTAGATGATTACTGCACAATTACTAACAGGATAAACAGCATGACCACCCTATTACACATTGATGCAAGCATCAGAGCCCTTAAAAATGACAATCCAGATCACGATTCAATCTCTAAAAATATAGCTAAGCGTTTTATAGAGAGCGTTATTCAGCAGCAAAGCATAGATGAGTATATTTATCGTGATGTAGGTGTTAATCCGCCGCCTTTTATTACCCAAGACTGGATAGGTGCGGTATTTACCCCTGACGATAAAAAGACTGCAAAACAACAACAGTTACTGGCCTTGTCAGACACATTAATCGCTGAAATTGCAGCCGCTGATATTATTGTGATTTCCTCGCCTATGTATAACTACGGTATGCCCGCACAGTTAAAGGCGTGGTTTGATCAAGTTGTGAGGATCAACAAAACCTTTGATTTTGATCTGGCCCGTGGAAACTTTCCGCTGCTGCCTTTACTTGGCGGTAAGACTTTGGTTGTGATCACCTCAAGCGGTGAGTTTGGTTTTGAGCAAGGTGGTATTCGTGAGCATATGAGCCATTTAGTGCCGCACTTACGTACGTTGAGCAAATATTTAGGCGTGAGCACAATTCATGAAATTGCCTGTGAGTATCAAGAGTTTGCCGATACTCGTCATCAACAATCACTAGAAAATGCTTACAGTCGAGCTAAAGAGCTTGCGCTGCATCTCAGTTATGTTGCTGCTTGAAAGCTCTTATTTTACGGCTTCCTGAAACTGCGCTAAGTCTAGCTTTGTTACGGCTATGTCTTCTTTGTTAACTGCGTAGCTTATAAATAAGCTTTTTTGCCAAAGATAACTTTTTGGGTAGCTGTAACCAATGCGTTTGTATTTACCTTGATACTGCATGGTCGGTAGAGTTTGTTGATCACGAAAAGTCATAACCACGTTGTTTGCTTTATTGATAAACCAGCTAGGCTCTAGCTCATCGCTAACATATTTACTAAAAGGTCGGTTGTTAGGCTTTTGAATCCTGTTCAATAACGCCATTTAGTGGTGTGCCTGCTTTATTTAATACCGGTTTAAACTCACCCCAATTTATGCCATCTTCACTTTGGCTATATAAAACATGTGTATTTGGGCCATCTTCGTCTTTTTTGAGGATTGCCAGAGGTAATTATCGTTATGTATCATTTCGATACTAGCAAGCCATTAACTCAGCGGCTACTGGGTTTGCATAAGCTAGCTTTAAACATTAGTTGCTTGTATTATTTTTATTCAAAACGTAATGGGGGTTTACAAAAGCGATCTTTGTTTACGTGTGGTAAATTCAAAAACTTATATTCTTAATGACAAGCTAACTACCACGCGGCGGCCAAACTCTTCTGCTTTCATTAATGAACTCGCATAGTCGGTTTTAGCTGTGCGGGTGAGTGTTTCATTGGTGGCGTTAAACATGTCTAAGCGCAGGCTGGCATTGGCTGAGTAAAACCAGCTGAAGCTTAAGTCAGTGCTGGTGTAAGCCGCAACATAAGTGTCGGCATTATTACTAATATCGCGTTGTTCAAGAAACTCACTGCGGTAATTAATATTAAATGCAGCTTGCCATTTTTTATCACTGACTAAAAAGCGCAGGTTACCTGTCCAGTCAGAGACTCCTTCAACTTTAAAGTGATTGCCAGCGAAGGTGCTTACATCAGCTTTGTTGATATGGGTTATGCTTGCTGATAATTGGCTTTGTAGAAACCATCGGCTATATATCGGTAACTGCCACTGACTACTGGCTTGTAAGCCTTTTATCTTGGCTTTGCCATCGTTAGTACGTTGCAATGAGTTATATTGCAGGCCTTGATAATTTAAGCTTGCTGTTTGCTCAACAATAAAGTTATTCATGTGGTGATTAAAGCCCAGCAATTGTGCGCTTACGCTTTGTTGTTGCCAGTTAACAGAGAGCGTACTGGTATTGGCTATAACCGGTTGCAAATTGGGGTTACCAAGCTCTGCATAAGGTAAACCACCTGAGTTTATATGCAGTTTTGGGTTTAAATCTGAGTAATTTGGCCGATTTAAAGCGCGGTTAAAGCCCGCCCGCCATTGCCAAAATTGCGAAGGCTGCCATTTTAAATTAACGGACGGTAACCAAGTGTTATCTTTATTGCTGCTATTGATGGGCGCTAATTCCCCTGTTGTTGCAAGCTGCGAGCCTTTTGTTTCACTTAATGTATTGCTGTATCGCAAGCCTGTGCTTAACGTTACTTGCTCAAATTGCCACTTTGAAGAGATGTATCCTTCCTTTGATACAAAGCTTACTTTGTAACTATTTAATCGGTCACTATCGCTCATTTCAGCGAACGATAAATCAATATCATAAAGTTGAAAAAGGTCACTTTTTGGGATTAGCCAAGGCTGTAAATCTGCGTTCATAAACTCAGCTGAAAATTTATTAGTGATTGGTTCAAGCCAACGACCATCTAGATCTGGTAGTTGCTCTAAAGCTAAGGGCGATAAACTTATATCTTTGCGGGTGTAGTCATAATGTTGGGTTGAATGTAAAAAGCCGATATCCAGCGCTTGCATGCCCCAATTATTTTCACTACTCCAATGACTATCAATGCCCCACTCGTTCACTTCATTAAGCACATTAATAGTGCGTTTGCTCATTTGATTAATATGTGAGTAGCTATTTACTAACCCTAGGTTGCCAGCAAAATTAAAGCTATCAACCGATGTATTTTGTAAAACAACGTCTGCCTGCATAGGCGAAATAGCCCCATGAACGCGAGAGATAGGTTCTTTGGTTTTACTGTTTGCTTTACTGCTACTGTAAAATGGCGAAAGCGTTAAGGGTAAATGCGCACTTGGTTGCCAGTTAGCATCAACTTGTATGGTTTGGTTGGCATAATATAAGTTGGATTCTTCACGGCTAGTTTTGGCATTTACATCGTTAAATACAAATTGGTTTAGGCTATTCTTTTCATCGCGAACCTGTGCTTGAGCTGACTGACTTTGTGGGTTAATTGAAATACGGTGCTCATCAAACGAAAAGTCAGTATCTGATCTAAACCACAGAGTATTAAGCTTTAAACGCTCAGTAGCTTGCCAGGCTAAAGCGCCATAATATGTTGCGCGAGTGCGATCTTCGTTTTCTATGGTCAGTGCTAAGCCATCTGTAGGCACCAAGATGTTTTTATTAATATCAGGCCATTGGTAAGGCTGCGGTGCGCCGCCGTTTTCTCCCCAGTGCCAGGTTTCAAACTGAAATTGACGTTGCAGACGGTTCTCATAGTTCATTTTTATCATCACAGCTAAGTTACCATCTGCTGTTTTGGCATTGCTTGTTAATCCAAAGCTTGGTTGAAGGTTTTGTTCACCTTCAAGCGCAGCGGTGGTGAGCATAACTTGTAGGTTATTGTCTTGATAAGCAAGGGGGTCATCGCTAAGCAAGTTAACGGTAGCGCCTACTGCACCACTAGGAAGGCTTGAGTTTGTGGTTTTATACACCGCGATATTTGAAAATAAACCAGCGCTAAATATATCAAAGCGGTGTTGTTGCCCATATTGGTTTGAGTTACGAACGTTTTCGGTATTTGCAAGGCGATGACCATTGAACAGCGTTAATTGATATTCCGCACCCAATCCCATGGCATTAATATTAAGGGCTTCACCGCGATCGCGGGTAATGCTTATGCCGGGTACTGCTTGTAGTGCCTCGGCAAGATTTTCAGCTGGCAGTTGATTGAGCATTGCGCCTACAGCTATTTCGCTTTGCCCTACATAGTTACTCTTTATTTGTTGGGCGTAGTTAATTGCTTGTTGGTAATTGTGGTTATAGGCATCACCATTGGATGGTGTGGGTAACGACTCGGTTACTGTTACTTCTTCAAGCACCTGCGTATTGTTAGTTTCGGGTATTGATATTGCCGGTGCTGGTACTGATGTTGCGGTTTGAAAAATAACGATGCCAGAAGCGGTTTTTTGCCAGCTTAATTGCCTAGGAGTCAGCCATAAATCAAGAGTTTGCTCAAGTGTGGTTTGAGTACTGGGCTCAACGGTTAAGCCTGCTAGTAATGAGGTGTTGTATATTATCGCAGTGGAAAACCGTTTAGATAGGTCAGTTAATTGCTCTATTAAACTGGCCGTTGCGGCATCAGCTGCAATAGAAAAAATCGAGAGTGCTACACATAAAAAACTGCTTATACGTAACATCTATGAACGGCCTTGCTACTTCATTAATAAAACGACAGTGTGCAGAATATAAATGAACAATTTATGACAATGCCACCAACTGCAAAAATATGCTCAAACTAGTTTGTTGGCGACAATACAATACTGTCGTCAAAGCGATTAACCTCAAGCTGGTTTAATTGCGCGATTAAAGATGCCGCGCCAACGACATCGGTTGTTTTAAAACGACCGCTGACTCGTAAGTTAGCATCCACATTACTCAGAACTAATGGTTTGTCGGTATAGCGATTAAGTTGAAAAATAGCATCATTAATGGTGACATTTTCTAAATCAAGCCAGCCAAGTTGCCAATCAGGCTGCTGTGCTTTAAATGTACTTACAATAATATGATTATTATGAACGCGAGCTCGCTGCCCTTTTACTAATTCTACTCGCTGTGCGTTATCTGGTGTGGTTACCGCCACCTTGCCATGAAACACATCAATTGTTGTTTCGCGTAGGGTTTTATCGATATTAAAAGCGGTGCCTAATACGCTTATTGTTGCGTTACCGGTATTGATGGTGAACGGGCGATGTTCATCACGTTTTACTGAAAAATAAGCTTCGCCTTTACTCAGGGTTGCTTGTCTGGCTTTATCGTTTTCATTAAATTGCAAATTAGTGTGTGTATTTAATGCAACTTCAGAGCCATCTGACAAAGTAATATCAGTGGCTTCAGTGGCAAAATACTGTTGTGCAGCAACGAGCGAAGAAGCTTCAGGGGTTACCTCTGAGCTTAATTGCATAACGCCAACCACGGCCACAATAATACTGGCTGCAAGCGCACTTCCCCACAACCAAAAAGGCTTTTCTTGGCTAGGTTCTGCCAGTGTTGGCTGATTCACTTGTGTTTGTGAGTCTAATTTTTGTAATGCTGCAATTAGTGCGGCATCTTGCCAAATCGCTTGCTTGAGTGGATCTTTATTTTCATCGTCATGTTTGGATGAGGTGACCATGTTATTTCTCTATCTATCTCTATTATTGATATAACGACTTAACGTTCATTAAGGGGACACTTAGTCGGCAATAAATTCGCTGATTGCGTCTTTGAGCATATCCATCGCGCGGGAAATATGCTTTTTTACCGCTTCTTCTGATAACCCTAAGCTTTGCGCTATTTGTTGGCGGCTTTCGCCATGTAACCGCCTTCGAATAAACACATCACGTCGTAGCGCAGGCATTTGCGTAAGTACCTGTTGATATAAACGCAAGCGCTGCTCATGGTCGAGTAATTTTTCAAGGGAAAGCTCTGTACTTAATGGCTCATGCTCTAGGCTCTCGGGATATTTATTTTGCTCTTTGTGATGGTCAATCACTAAATGATGTGCCATCCGGTAACCATAAGCCAGTGGGTTATCAATGTGATCGGTACATTCTATTTTTAATGCTTTGAGCAACAATTTTTGAAATAAATCATCTGCATCAGCTTTTTCACCAACAGCGCGACGAAAAAAACTTTTTAGAGCATCTTGGTTAGCAATAAAGCATTTTACCATTGGCCTATGTTGTTGACCTTGTTCGCTCGAAAGCGATGGAGATGTTTGAGTTTGGGGCATCGTTGTATCGATATCTACAGCATTACGTTATTTAACAGACGCTCATACTAAAGCAAAGGTGACACTATTTTTATGATGATTTGATGACACTTTTATGAGTGTGATGTCGCAAAACCGACATAAAAACTTCATCAAATAAATACGTCCCCTATTAAATTTTTGCACCGTCATTAGAAGCGAAATCAATTTAAAGTCGTAATACATACAACAGGACCAACATGATGACTAAGCGAATTTTTACTCTATCACCGTTAGCATTAGCACTTAGCTCGTTATTTGTAGCACCAAGCTATGCACAAGAAACTGAAAAAGAAGATCAAGCGATGGAGCAAATCGTCGTAACCGGTAGTTATATTAAAAGCTTAGAGCAAGCGATTGATTTAAAACGTAGTAATATTGGCTTTTCAGATTCGATAGTCGCTTCAGATATTGCGGATTTTCCTGAGCAAAACTTAGCCGAAGCGCTACAGCGTATGCCAGGGGTGACTATTGAGCGTAATAAGGGCTTAGGTCAAAAGGTGAATGTACGTAGTTTACCGAGTGAATTTACGTTCGTATCAATCAATAATCTTGCTACGGCATCGGGCAGTGGCGGGCGTGATGTTGAATTTGATATGTTTGCCTCTGAAATTATTCAAAGTGTTACAGTAAAAAAATCATCAACGGCTGCGGATGAAGAAGGCGGTATTGCAGGTTCCGTCGCAATCACAACAGCAAGACCATTTGATTATGACGGCCGTAAGTTAGTGGCATCGGTCGAAGGGGCTTATAACGAAATATCAGAAAAATCAGATCCTAAACTAACCTTTTTAGCCAGTGATACATTTGGTGATTGGGGGGCACTTGCCTCGTTTGCATTCTCTCAACGAACTAATCGTACTGATAGTAATTCAGGGATCGATTTTCGCCCCCTTTCTCGATTTTTAGAAAAGAAAGGCTCATCGCAATGGCAATCTGACCAAGCTGCGGACGTATTAGAGCGTGATACCGGTATAACAATTAATGATCGCTTTGATAGCGATGAAACAAGCCGCGTGGTGTTTTTAAATAAAGTAGGCGATCGTTCATACTTAACAGAGCAAGAAAAATGGGGTGCAACACTGTCATTACAATATAAACCTAGCAGCGAATTTAGCTTAACCTTTGATGGCTTACTGGGTAATTTTGATGATCATGAAGACGAATATGATGCATCAGCTTATGCCGCATCAAGTGTTAGCTCTTTAGAACGCATTAATCAATATGATAGCTCTACGCTAGGTGATTACGGTATCACTGTTCTAACCGACGTTGACTATGCGGCTACTCAACACGAATTTTTAAGTAAAGAACACAGTAGTGATACTGACTACCAACAATTTAGCATTGCAATGGACTGGGTTGTAGGTGACTGGGATATATACGGTTTAGTGGGTTATAGTGGCGCAGATAAAACAACCGAATCCACTAATTTAAAACATACAGCCTATCGTGCAACACGTTCACGTTATACCAGCACAGGCGCAGAAACTATACCAAGTAATAATCCTGATACATTTGATATGTATAACTCACCTGAGGCTTATTTATTTGACTATAACGAAGTTAATCTTGAAGCAATCTCAGATGATAAATATGCTGCTCAATTGGATTTCTCTCGCCAATTTAGCTTAGATTCCTTCCCTGCGTTAACCAAGTTGCAGTTTGGGGCGCGGTATACCGACAAATCAAAAGAGCGTAATTATGGTACTAACCGAGCAACAGGTCCATCAGCAGGTGATACCTCTTGGGTAGGCACGCGTACGTTAGCTGACAGTGAACTAACTAATATTTCAGATTTGGTTAATGGTGGCGAGTATCTATCTGACGTAACGTCTAAACAAGGTTGGAGTCAAATTTCTAATAGTTATGCTCGTAACCAACTTAGATATGAAGGCTTTGGTGTTGATTTCGAACCAGACCAATATTATCAAGTAGCAGAAAAAACCACGGCTATTTATGCAATGGCTGATTTTGCTTTTGATATTGGCGATATGCCCGCAACCTTGAATACCGGTGTACGTTATATTGATACTAAAGTTGATTCATCAGGTTATCACCAAGTACAAAATGATGATGGCTCAACATCTTATACGTCAACACCAGTCTCTAAAAGTGGTGGTTACACTGAAGTACTGCCAAGTATTAACTTCACCCTTGAGCTTAATGATGACTTAGTTTTACGTGCTGCGGCATCACAAACGCTTATGCGTCCATCATTAACGGATATCGCTTATAAACGTACAGTGAGCTTAAGTGAGTTTAAATATCGCGATGGTAACCCTGATTTAAAACCAACCTATGCTGATCAATGGGAACTGGGCTTGGAGTGGTATTTAGAAGATGGCGGCTTATTAGCGGTTTCTTACTTTGAAAAAGAAATTGAAGGCGTCGTACGTGAATCACTCACAGGTGTTGTTAATGGCGTAACTAAGTACAATGATAATGGTACTGTTGACGGTGTGTATGATTTTGATGTTTATCAAAAAGTGAATGCCGAAGGCTCGTATGATGTTAGTGGTGTTGAGTTTATTGCACAAATTCCATTTGCTCGTTTTAGTAGCATGTTAGAAGGTTTTGGTGTCAATGCTAACTACACGACATTAAATAACTCCTTAACGGGTGCATCTGACTTAGGTATCCCTACCCCGCCAGAGGGGCTTGCAGATGAAACCTACAACCTGACTTTTTATTATGAAAATGAAAGCTTTGATGCGCGTATTTCATATAACTATAAAGACAAATACGTAGAGTACATTGAGCGTGATATGTATCCAGTTTATCGTGATGCGTATGGTCAAACAGATGTCTCATTTGGTTACAGCATTAATGATTCAGTAAAATTCACATTAGAGGGCATTAATATTACCGATGAAGCAACTAAAGGATATACATTAGATCCAGCTTTCCCATCAATGTATGAGTTCTCTGGAAGACGCTTTGCATTAGGTGTTCGCGCAATATTTTAATATATTATAAAGCTAATAACCGGAAGCATTTTGCTTCCGGTTTTTTTGTTTAAAGTGTTCCAGTCACAGGATATTTAAAATGAAGTTTCTCATTTCATTGCTCATTTGTTTGAGCAGTACACCGCTTTTTGCTGCGCCGGCTACAAACACCCAAATAGCCTTTGTGCCGGACATTCACTTTCACGATATTTATGGGGACTTTTCTGATGCGGGGTTTGCGGGCATACCGGTCGATAAAGCAAAGGATGCGGTGAGCATTCGCAGCTTGCAGGCGCAAATTCATTCAACTCGCTTATTTAATGAAAACTACTTTGCGTTAATCGCCACCCTTGATGATATTGCCGCTAAAGGCGTAAAGCTAGTTGCCCTGCCTGGGGATTTTACTGATGATGGCCAACCTGTGCATCTTAATGGTTTAAAAACGATACTAGACGATTATGCAAAAAAGTACAGTATGCGTTTTTTTGCTATTCCAGGTAATCATGATCCGGTTCGGCCATTTAAAACCGCCGGCGGAAAATCAGACTTTTTGGGTTCTAAAGGTCAGCAAATTGGTATTTATTCAACCGATCATCCTCGTTGTGAACATGTAGCTAAAGATAATCACTCATTAGTATGCAGCGATAAAATCGCGCATGCTGGTTATCAAGAGCTTGTAGAGATAATGGCACCGTTTGGTTTGCAGCCAGATAGCCGCGACTTACTCTGGGAAACGCCATTTGGTGAGCAGGTATCGCTGGTTGAACGCAGTTATTCGCAATGCGCGAAGAATAATAAAGCACGTTGTAAACAAGTCCCCGATACCAGCTACTTAGTAGAGCCTGTTACTGGGCTTTGGCTATTGGCAATTGATGCGAATGTGTATGTTCCTGAGTTTAAAAATGGCACGTTAGTGTTTCAAGGATCTGGCAATGCGGGTTATAACAAAGTATTGACTGAAAAACCTTATTTGATGAAATGGATCACCAATGTTGTTAAACGCGCGAAAGAGCAACATAAAACCTTAGTTGCGTTTAGTCATTTTCCGATGGGAGAGTTTTACGATGGCCAAACGCAGTCGATTAAATCTTTGTTTGGTGAGTCTGCATTTCAGCTAGCTCGAGAGCCTGAACTTAATACCCGTAAGTTGTTAGCGGAAACAGGTTTGAAACTGCACATTGGTGGCCATATGCACATGAATGACACTGCAATTATTGAAACTGAGCATAATACATTATTTAATATACAAGCCCCTTCGATAGCGGCTTATCGGCCTGCTTACAAATTAGTTACTCTCAATAACCAACTCGCTAAAGTCGATACAATAACGATTGATGATGTGCCTTATTTTGATATGTTATTTAGCGCTTACCAAACAGAGCATGACTATTTACAAAAGAGTGCGCCTGCACAACTATGGGATAAACGCATTTTAACGGCTAAGAACTATCAAAGTTTTAGTAAGCAGCACTTACAAGCATTGGCGAGGTGGCGATTTATCCCTCGTGAGTGGCCCGCGGACTTTCGCGATAAAGTACAGAAAATGTCGTTATTAGAGGTTATTTCTTTACTGAGTGATGACAGTGCGCTATCAAAAGTACAACAGCAACAATTGCAGACTAAAACAGTACTGGATTTTATTTCTGATTTTTATTTAGTGCGTAATGCAGGCTCACTGGCTTTCGCTGATATAAGTGAGTCCACACAACAGACTTACCAAACTATGGGAGAATTATTAAATGGCACGGCTGAATGTAAAAATAAATTGGCTAGAAAAAGTAATAATGGCGGGACTCTCTGTCAGCTAAAAATAGCACTTACGCAAGCTTTCTCTATTTATAGTAATCTTAGCAATGCTCTACCTGATCAATGTCTAATCATTGATATGTCAAAAAAGACATCACTGCATGATTGCAAAGAGAATTAAGTAATTCTGTTATCAAGTTAAACAAGCATAAAAAAGCGCGAGAATATTAACTCTCGCGCTTAAGTTATAAACTGTTTTTGCTTTAATTACATATCAAAGCGGTCTGCGTTCATTACCTTCACCCATGCATTAACGAAGTCTTGTACAAAACGCTGTTTGTTATCGTCTTGCGCATAAAATTCAGCAAGGGCTCGTAAAATAGAGTTGGAGCCAAACACTAAGTCAACACGGGTAGCGGTCCATTTAGTATTACCGGAGCTGCGCTCAATAATGTTATACGTGCTTTTACTTGCCGGTTCCCAGCGATAGTTCATATCGGTTAGGTTAACAAAAAAGTCATTGCTTAATGTGCCTACATTATCGGTGAATACACCATGCTGGCTGCCACTGTGGTTAGTGCCTAGTACACGCATCCCACCAAGTAGTACCGTCATTTCAGGGGCAGTTAACCCCATAAGTTGTGCTCGCTCTAAAAGTAGCTCCTCGGCTGAAACGGCATAATCTTTTTTCTGCCAGTTTCTAAAGCCATCATGAATTGGTTCTAATACATCAAACGACTCTGCATCGGTCATGTCGTCGCTCGCATCGCCGCGACCTGCTGCAAATGGCACGGTGATATCGACACCCGCGGCTTTTGCAGCTTGTTCAACTGCAGCAGTACCGCCAAGTACAATTAAGTCCGCTAAACTCACTTGTTTGCTTAAACTTGCTTGCACTTTTTCAACAGCCGTTAATACCTTAGCAAGTTTTTCTGGCTCGTTACCTTGCCAATCTTTTTGCGGGTTTAAGCGAATGCGTGCGCCATTGGCGCCACCACGGTGATCTGAGCCACGGTAAGTACGGGCGCTGTCCCATGCAGTGCTGATCAAGTCACTGGCGCTAATGCCTGCATTTAGCAGTTTGTCTTTAAGCTCGCTAATTTCAGCATCAGATAAGGTGTAATCGACGCTTGGGATGGGATCTTGCCAGATCAAATCTTCGCTTGGTATATCTGCACCTAAATAGCGAGATTTAGGGCCTAAGTCACGGTGAGTGAGTTTAAACCAAGCCCGTGCAAACACATCGGTGAAATAGTCAAAATCATTATAAAAACGTTCGATAATTTTGCGATAGCTTGGATCCATCTTCATTGCCATATCGGCATCGGTCATAATCGGATTTAGGCGAATTGATGGATCTTCAACATCAACAGGTTTATCTTCCTCTTTAATGTTTACCGGCTCCCACTGGTTTGCACCCGCTGGACTTTTGGTAAGCTCCCATTCGTAATTTAACAGCAGATAGCAATAACCGTTATCCCATTTAGTTGGGTGAGTTGTCCACGCACCTTCTATGCCTGATGTCATAGTATCGCGGCCTATCCCACGCGTTTTATGGTTGTTCCAACCTAGGCCTTGCTCAAATACATCTGCGGCTTCAGGCTCTGGGCTAAGATTCTCTTCGCTGCCATTGCCATGGGTTTTACCCACCGTATGGCCACCTACCGTGAGCGCTGCGGTTTCTTCGTCATCCATCGCCATTCGAGCAAAAGTTTCGCGTACTTGTGCCGCAGTTTTGAGTGGATCTGGCTGGCCGTTTACGCCTTCTGGATTAACATAAATTAACCCCATTTGCACTGCAGCTAACGGGTTTTCCATGGTGTCTGGTTTTGCTACGTTGTCGTAACGTTCATCACTTGGCGCAAGCCATTGCTTCTCCGCGCCCCAATAGACGTCTTTTTCTGGATGCCAAATATCTTCACGCCCGCCGGCAAAACCAAAGGTTTTTAAGCCCATTGATTCATAAGCCATATTGCCTGATAAAATAATTAAATCTCCCCACGATAACTTATTACCGTATTTTTTCTTGATAGGCCAAAGTAAGCGACGTGCTTTATCAAGGTTAGCGTTATCAGGCCATGAGTTCAAAGGAGCAAAGCGTTGGTTACCTGTACCGCCACCACCACGGCCATCAGCTAAACGGTATGATCCTGCTGAGTGCCACGCCATACGGATCATCAAGCCACCATAATGACCCCAATCGGCAGGCCACCAATCTTGGCTTTGTGTCATCAGATTTTTTAAATCGGTTTTAACGGCTTCAAGATCTAATTTTTTAAATTCTTCAGCGTAATTAAAGTCATCGCCATAGGGATTAGGTTTAGTATCGTGTTGATGAAGAATGTCTAAATTTAAGGCCTTTGGCCACCAATCAGTATTGGAATTAGACGATTGTGTGTTGCTACCATGCATGATTGGGCATTTACCCGCACCTGAATTGCTCATTTTTAGCTCCTTTATCGGAATATAAAACTCGGTCTATAACTCACTGTGTTTAAAAGCTTAGTTCATAACAATTAACTTGCTACTGAATGTAATATATTGATTGATAAACCCTGTTTAAGTTCATCCTTTGTACCAATATAGAAGATTAACGATTAAAAACTAGTGCTAAATCACGATTTAAAGCGATTGCAGCTATCGATTAATCTGATGTTTATTGTTAAAAAATAGTGGCAGTAAAATGGCCACACGTATATTGAGTTATTTGATAAGCTGTCTGAATTAATTATAAAAAAGTGTTATTAATTAAAAATGGTTAATTTGAAGTGTTTAGTTTGCTTTCTTATTTTGTTTTCAACTTTTAGCAGCGTTGCTGAGCAATCGTTTGAAATCCCCAGAAGTGCGGTTATAGAGCTTACCGATCAGCAGGCAAAGCTTAGCTATCCTTTATTTATAAAGCTCCCGCGCAGTTACAGTCGAAATAAAGATAAAACATACCCTGTTGTTTACCTCCTTGATGGCTCGTATGCGTTTCAAGTGGCATCCGGGGCGACGCATTTTGCTATGAACAGTGGCGCCATGAATGAAGCAATACTCGTTGCAATTGGTTATTCGCAAGGCTCTAAAGGGTCATCAAGCCGTATTAGAGATTACACACCAAGTAAAGCAAATGATTGGCAGCTCGAAACGGGTAAGGCCGAGCAACATGCTGCTTTTATTCGTGATAATGTGTTTGCTTATATGCAAAGTAATTACCGTGTGACCTCTAACCAACGTACTTTAGTAGGTAATTCATTGGGGGGCTTATTTGCTGCTCATGTACTTTTTACCCAGCCTAATATGTTTGAAAGTTACATTATTGGTAGCCCGTCGGTGTGGTTTGATAATGAGAGCATAATATCTCAGTCGATTACTACAGCTAAGCAAGACGTTAGGGTTTACTTATCGGTAGGTAGTAAAGAAACACCTGAATTTGGTGAAGGGCAAGATATGATAACTGGAGCTAATAAGTTAGCGAGTAAAATACGTCAAGGGGATGCTAAAAATATACAGCTTGAGTTTTCTATAATTGATGGTGCAAAGCATGCGACGGCATTTCCAACCACGTTGATCCAAGGTTTAGATTGGCTTTATGCAAAATAGCGTAGACATTAATACCAATCGACTTAAATATTTAGCCTTTCTAGCGTGCTAAATAAAGCGCTAACGGCGTTATAAATTTTTATGTAGAACAACTACATATCAAAAACATATCAAAATTTATGCCTTGTTATCACTCTATTTATCCAGGGCAAGATCACGAACTTTACCTTGACTTAAAAGTATGATCTTATACTCCTTTTTAAGGAGCCCCCATGCCTGATATTCAACTATTTAAATATTTCGAATCAATTGACGACCCTCGCCAGCA
>NZ_JACJDS010000099.1:0-441 GCF_014163635.1 Pseudoalteromonas sp. SR44-8 | reverse complement strand
AGCTTAATAATTTAATACTGAGTTTATCCTGAGTTGCCAAAGACAACCTAAGTGGGCAGGGAACCCATGATAAAGGATAACAAGGAAGACTTTACTCGCATTGAAAACCAGTATTGAGACAAATTTTTTGATAGTACATTGAAGGAATATTAATTATGAACACATTAAATAAAACATTAGCACTTATTGCACTGGCATCTTCATCAGCGGCGTTTGCTGCTACCGATTTTGATACGCTAGATGTTGATGGGAATGGAGCTCTGAGCCAGCAAGAAGCATCAATGGGTGGTATTACATCTACAACATTTGCAGAGCTTGATACTGACCAAAACGGTGAGTTATCAAAAGAAGAGTTTTCAAAAGCTTAATAATTTAATACTGAGTTTATCCTGAGTTGCCAAAGACAACCTAAGTGGGCAGGGAACCCATGATAAAGGATAA
>NZ_JACJDS010000098.1:0-458 GCF_014163635.1 Pseudoalteromonas sp. SR44-8 | reverse complement strand
TCTCAAGTGCTTTTTACTAGCTTGACTAGGCTTATCGCAAGTTAATACGTCCTTCATCGCCTCCAACTGCCAAGGCATCCACCGTGTACGCTTAGTCACTTAACCATACAACCCAAACGGGTCTTGCTTGGTCTTTGTTACTTATGCTGCCTTGCTTTGTTATTTTTGCTTGGTTACATAACACGTTATGCGCCCAGCGACAAAAATATCAGCGGCGTTGCCTAAGTATCAAATCCACGTCGCAATACTAAACAGTAAAGTTTAGTCATACGTTAGTGATAGTTTAACTTCGCCAGAAGTTAATATTGAATACTAAAGTAGATACCAATCAATAAACGTAAACGTTCATTAAATGGCACTGAATGATACTGCTATCATTCTTTTTTACTTTTGAAAACTCTGTACAAATACACTGTATTCATACGAATTTTATTATCAGCTTTTCCAAATTTTTAAAG
>NZ_JACJDS010000097.1:0-542 GCF_014163635.1 Pseudoalteromonas sp. SR44-8 | reverse complement strand
TGCTTTTTTACGCCCTAGCTCATCGAATGTGCCGCTCCATTCTTTACTCGCATTCGATTTCAATTTGCATCCATCAATGGCAAACATGTTACGACCTATCAAGCCTTCTTCGTCGCATATCATCAATACTTGCGTAAATAGTGGCTCAATCTGTTCATGCATTTTGGCCACGAAACCCGCGATTGATGTGTAATGCGGCTGGATGTCCCCCGACACACTCATAAACAAAATATTCGTCTCACACGCCTTAGCAATACGGCGGCTACTAACCAAACCATGTGCGTAACCAAGTAAAATAATCTTTAGCATCACTGAAGGAGGATACGCAGCGGCGCCCGTTTTATCATTGTTATACCACGCGTCAAAGCCCGACAAATCGAGTTTATTTTCGACAATATAACAAAGCGCATACTCAAATGTACCTGGCAATATTTGCTCAGCAAAATTGATTGGAATGAATTTATTTTGGCAGGATAAGTCAGGCTTGTAGTTGGCCATAACAATTTACCGTGGGTGAATAATATCTATTAGATCACAGTAAC
>NZ_JACJDS010000096.1:0-575 GCF_014163635.1 Pseudoalteromonas sp. SR44-8 | reverse complement strand
TGAATAGGGTCATCAGCATCGGTGGGCCCAAAGCCTCGCGGAAATCCGCGGTGGTGATAATTAGGATGGGTAACCGTAAACTCAATCGATGCATAGGCATTGGGTTGTAATAAATCCAAACGCTCCCGTGGGAAGGTAATTGGCTCATTAGCATAGGCAGTTTTAAAATATTTATAACCAAAATCAATACCACAACTACTATGACCACACGACTCTGAATAGGCCGACTTTATCAAAAAAGGGAATTCTGGCACTGAGCCATCTTCTGTTTCAATCGTCACAACAATGGGCCCACGATAGCCATGCGCTTTATCGAATACCGTAGTGCAACTTGTTGTCAAAAAACACGCCAGTAGCACACAGTAAAATTGCAGTGCAGTTTTACGCTTATAATCCTTCATATTCAGCCTTCCTTGGTTTTAAAATTTGCTTTCTACAGTCAACCATATCCCAACAATCCGTTTCGGGTACACCGTAATACCACGCTCTAAAAATCGGTTGATACTTTTCAATTACCCGTTGTTGCATACGTTTTGAAAAATGGGGTAAGTAAAAAGTTTTGATCACCGTAATGT
>NZ_JACJDS010000095.1:0-619 GCF_014163635.1 Pseudoalteromonas sp. SR44-8 | reverse complement strand
AAGACCCGTTTGGGTTGTATGGTTAAGTGACTAAGCGTACACGGTGGATGCCTTGGCAGTTGGAGGCGATGAAGGACGTATTAACTTGCGATAAGCCTAGTCAAGCTAGTAAAAAGCACTTGAGACTAGGATTTCCGAATGGGGAAACCCACCTGCTTGCAGGTATCGTTAACTGAATACATAGGTTAACGAAGCGAACGCGGAGAACTGAAACATCTAAGTACCCGTAGGAAAAGAAATCAACCGAGATTCCGAAAGTAGCGGCGAGCGAAATCGGAACAGCCCTTAAGCTTAATTGGTGTTAATGGAAGGCTCTGGAAAGTGCCACGATACAGGGTGATAGTCCCGTACATGAAAATCCCTTTTAAGTGAAATCGAGTAGGTCGGAGCACGTGAAACTTTGACTGAATATAGGTGGACCATCATCTAAGGCTAAATACTCCCAACTGACCGATAGTGAACCAGTACCGTGAGGGAAAGGCGAAAAGAACCCCTGTGAGGGGAGTGAAATAGAACCTGAAACCGTGTACGTACAAGCAGTAGGAGCCCACTTGTTGGGTGACTGCGTACCTTTTGTATAATGGGTCAGCGACTTATATTTTGTAGCGAGGTTAACCGA
>NZ_JACJDS010000094.1:0-652 GCF_014163635.1 Pseudoalteromonas sp. SR44-8 | reverse complement strand
GAAGCAGATAATCACACCATAAAGTTTACCGCAGACAGTGGGTTTAACAGCGAAGTGAATCTTGAGTTTATGGCGAAAAGTGGCTTTGATACTTACATTGCGGATAACCAATTTAGAAAACGAAACCCGCTGTTTAAAGAAAGTGAAACCTATGAGACAGAGCAAGAAAAGCGCCGACTAAAACGTAGTAAAGGCAAGCCACGATTATTTACCTCAGGCGACTTCCATTATGATGAGACGACACAAACCTGCCGCTGTCCCGCAGGCAATGACATGTGGCGAAGTGGTATCAATGTAAAAAGCCACAACCAAAAATACACGCGATTCTGCGGTTACTTAAAAGATTGCAAAGTATGCCCGCTGCAACAGCAATGCATGCGAAAGCCACCGATAAAAACAGGGCGGCAAGTACAGTTTAAAAATGATGAATCGCGTAAAAAGCTAAGCTATATCGACAAAATGAAGGCCAAAATAGACAGCCCAATCGGGCGACGACAGTACAGCAAACGACTTGGCTGTATAGAGCCAGTGTTCGGGAATATTACAGTTAACAAAGGCATGAATAAATTGACCTTACGCGGTCAAACGAAAGTGAATGCCCAATGGCAACTGTATTGCTTAGTTCATAATATAGAAAAGCTGCAAAACAGGA
>NZ_JACJDS010000093.1:0-668 GCF_014163635.1 Pseudoalteromonas sp. SR44-8 | reverse complement strand
CCAATGCAAAGCGAGCGTATGTACGCTGCGCTAAAAGGTTTAGGTAAAGAAGCGCGTTTAGTGATGTTACCTTACGAAGCTCACGGCTACCGTGCTCGCAAGAGTTTACTGCATGTGCTTTGGGAACAAGAACAGTGGCTGGATAAATACTTGTTAAGTGACGAAGCTCCTGCAAGCGATGCTCAAGTAAATACTGAGCCTTCTTTAACAGAATAAATTCAAAGCGCGGTTTATGCCGCGCTTGTTGATTTAATTATATGGGGATGAAGACCCACCCTTAATCTCACGGCACCTTCCCGATGCAAAGCGAGCGTATGTACGCTGCGCTCAAAGGTTTAGGTAAAGAAGCGCGTTTAGTGATGTTACCTTACGAAGCTCACGGCTACCGTGCTCGCAAGAGTTTACTGCATGTGCTTTGAGAGCAAGAGCAATGGCTCGAAAAGTACTTGTTAAGTGACGAAGCTCCTGTAAGCGATGCTCAAGCAAATACTGAACCTTCTGTATCAGAGTAAATTGAAAGCGCGGATTATGCCGCGCTTGTTGATTTAATTATATGGGGATGAAGACCCACCCTTAATCTCACGGCACCTTCCCGATGCAAAGCGAGCGTATGTACGCTGCGCTAAAAGGTTTAGGTAAAGAAGCGCGTTTAGTGATGTTACCTTACG